>JBCCWM010000126.1:0-11203 GCA_039193505.1 Pseudomonadota bacterium
CGCCTGGCCCGGATGCCGGCCGTGCACTGTGAGCGTTTCGACATCCGCAAGGCTCCACCCCATCCGACAGGCCGCAAGCTGGAAGGCCGAGAGCTGCGGGTGAAAGCGGATCTCGTCCCCCGGGATCGCTTTCAGTATCCGCGCCCCGACCGAGTACCAAAGCGGATCCCCCGTCACGAGGATCACGATCCGACGCCCGCGATGGCCGAGGATGGTGTCGATCATTGCATCGAACGGGGAGGGCCAGGACACCCGCTCCGCCTTGACGGCGGCCGACAGTGTGTGGTGGCGGTCGCCACCGATGATCACCTCCGCCGCCTCGACAACCGCGCGGGCGGGGGGCGCGAGCCCGTCCATCCCGTCCTCGCCAATCCCAACGATCTCAAGCCAGTGCGTCATGCCGTCACCTGCGTCCGCCCGTCGCCCGCAAGACCGAGGGTGAGCGCGTTGACCGCAGCCGCGGCGAGGGCCGACCCGCCGCGCCGCCCTCTGAGAGTGAGAAACGGCGCAGGACGGGCGAGGGAGAGGGCGTCCTTGCTCTCAGCGGCGCCGACAAATCCCACCGGGAAGGCCAGAATGGCCGCGGGGCGGGGGGCACCCGCCGCGATCATCTCCAAGAGATGGAAGAGGGCTGTCGGCGCGTTGCCAATGGCCACAACTGCGCCGTCGAGGTGCTCGCGCCAGAGCTCCACTGCCGCGGCGGAGCGGGTCGTGCCGAGCTCTGCCGCAAGTGCAGGCACGTCTGGCGCATTCAGCGTCGCCATGACCCGGTTCCCGTCGAGCCCCCGGGTGATCACGCCGTTCCGAACCATCTCGCAATCGCAGAGCACCGGCGCGCCCGCGTCGAGCGCCGCTTCCGCCTTGGCGACCAGATCCTCGCTGTAGGCGAGGTCGGCGACGATGTCGGGCATGCCGCAGGCATGAACGAGGCGGGTGGCAACTGGTCGAAGGTCGCTTGGCAGGCGCGAAAGATCGGTTTCCTCGGCAACGAGGGCAAAGCTCCGCCGGTAGATCTCCGCCGGATCGCGGAGATAGGGGCCGGGGCCTCGCGCCGCGCGAAGCGCCGCCTCGTGACCGACGCCCAGGATCCAGGCCTCCTCCGCCTCGATTTGGGCCCGCACCTCGGGACTGAGTGCGGGAGCCCCCTCAAAAAGCGGAGCGAGCTCGCCCGCCGCATCAAGCGACGCAAAGGCCCGGCTCGTTGCGCTCACCTGACCTGCGTCCCGGATCGGGCCGGGGTCAGGCGCGAGGAGCGATGGATAGATCTCGGCGAGGACAATCGGTGCGTCCGGAACCGCAAGCCCGCTCTCAAACGGCCAAACCGCAATGTCCTGCGCAAGCCCCGGCGCTCGGCGCAGCGTCTCAAGGGCCGGCAGCCCGACCAGAACTTGGCCACCGACGGAACCTGTCGTGTAGAGCTTCCAGACCGGCTGCGCTCTCGGCACATGGGCCTCCACCACGCGGCGCTCGGCCGGGTGATCCGTGCCGGACCGCTCCCGCCCGCGCGCGGGAAGATCCTCGAGCGAGAGGGTGGCGGGTCGGCCCCAAAACGGACCGACCCCGTCAAAGAGGCGGTTGATGGCCGCAGCAACCTCAAACCGGTTGTTGGCGTTGTCAGCCCGATCCTCGATCCGCGCGGCGAGCCAGGACCACAGCGCCAGTGCAGACGCCTCGCCCGTGATGCGGTGCGCAACCCCGGCTGGGTAGCCGAAGGGAAAGTCGAAGCCCAGAAGGACGCGCCGGCCCGCCGCCCGCTCCGCTGCGAGGAATGCGGTCAGTGCCGCCAGCGCTTCGGCGCGCGTCCGCTCGTATCGAGGCGCCTCGGCTGCACCGCCGGTGCGGGTGGCTGCCCACCAAATGGCGTCCGCTGACGGTCGGGCGGGGCTCGGCGTTGCGGCGGCGGACCAGTCGACGATTACATGGGTGTCAAAGAGGCTCATTCGCCCTCGGTCGCCATGTGCCGGCGCACGCTTTCGGGCCCATGAGGGTGATCCGCCTGGGGATAGTGCGGATGATGATGCTCGTGGTGGCGGTGGTGGTGATGGTGGTGGTGATGGTGGTGGTGACCTTGGTCGAGACGGCACGCACCGGTGCAAAACGTCTCGCAGAGCGCGCAGGCCGCCACGTTGGAACCTGCCGCCTGCGCGCCCTGCCCCTCGACATGGTGGTGGTGGCTCTCTTGCGGCCGGCCAACCTCCGTCTCGAAGCCGAGCACCTGTGCGCGGTACTTGCACATCCCGCAGTTCATCGCGGGCGGGCCGCCGAGGATCTCGGTCACACGTTCCGCAAACGTGGCCAGCACATCCGGGTGGTCACCCAGATACCCGGCCGTCCGCCACTCAATCTCGGGGTGGCGCGCGGCGACCATGTGCGTGAACCCATAGATCCGATCGATCAAAACGCCTGAGAACAGGAAGTACGGGAAGACCACCACGCGCTTGTAGCGGAGCCGCGCGACATGCTCGAGGCAGGGTTCGACCAGCGGGAAGGTGACGCCGGAGTAGCCGGTCTCCACCCAGCCAAAGCCCATTCCCTCGGCCAGCAACCGGGCCACTTTGGCCACATTGGCGTTGGCGTCGGGATCCGACGCGCCGCGGCCGATCACGACAAGGCAGGTCTCATGGCGCGACACGCGATCGTCGAGCGCCGCCTCGATCCGCGCCGCGGCGGCGCGGAGCATTTTCGGGTCGACGCCAAGTTCACGGCCGTAGTCGACCCGGATGCCGTGCTCCGCCGCATAGGTGTTGAGAACCGTCGGGATGTCGTTCTTGGCGTGCATCGCAGCGAAGAGCATGCCGGGCACCGCAAGGATCCGCGAACAGCCCCGGGCGCGCAGACGGTCGAGACCCACGCGCAGAATTGGGTTGGCGAACTCGAGATACCCGTACTCGACAGGCCAATCCGGGAGGACCGACGGCAGCTTGGCGGCAAGAGCGGCGAACTCCTCCACCGCGCTCTTTGCGCGGGAGCCGTGTCCGCAGATGAGGACACCGATCCGGTCCGCTGTTCCCAACTCCATGCGCTGCCCCCTGCGTCTGCCGCACCGGGGCGAGGCCGGGCATCCGGCCATGACAATGACCGTTGGGATCCCCTGATTGGGTCGATCCGAACGGTCTCCGCTCCGCCTGTCGGCATTGTCAGGTCTGGGCTAGCAAAGCGCCCCGGGCTTGGCAATGACCCGCCGGTGCGGCACCTCAGCGATTGACGGACACCACCGGGCTGCAGGGAATGTTGAGGGCCGCGAGTGCGGCGACGGCCTCCGCCTCCGCATCGTAGCCATTGTCACTCAGAAACCTGGCTTTGATCTCGAGCGCCTGACGCTCAAGCGTGCGCGGGCAGGATCCGGCCCCGTCGAGGCCGTGCTCATGCTGGTAGACATGCACCATCGCGTGCAGAAGTTGCGCCATCCCCGGAACGGTCGAGGTGTCCACTTGAACCGAGAGCTGTATGGCCCCCGTCTCGGTGTAGTAGGCAGCACCCCGGTTCGGCCCGGCCACACGGCCCCGTCGGGGACCGACCGCCAGGGGATGCGTGGCCGAGTAAATAATCTCCGGACAGATATCGAGACGTTCAAACCCGCCGAGCAGACTGGTGTAGAGCGAAATTCGCGCAAGATCGGGGCAACGTGTGTCGTGTCGGGGCGCGTCGGATCCCGCTAGGGCCAGTCCGGGCACCATCAACGCCACAACCAGAGCTACACATCTCAGCATCACACACCTCCAACGTTGCCGTCGTAAATGTGTTATACTTTTCGGTGGAGACGCTTAAGACCGAGTAAATCCCGCGCACATTCGCATAATTTCGCCGAAGGCTGCGCCTTTATGTACCAGGTGTGCGTGGCTTTGCCCGCCGGTTACTCACTTACACCGCCCCCGCTCAGCATTCGCTCAAACGTTGATGCCATCGTTCAGCGCCTTGGCGATGGTCACTTTGGCCACGCGATCGGCCTCTTTGTGCACCTGCTCGCCCGTGGCGGGATTTCGGACCAATCGCGCGGGGCGCTCGCGACACGAAAACTTGCCGAGCCCCGGGACGGTCACGGCGCCCCCGCGCGCGACTTCCGTGGCCACAATCTCGGCCAGTGCCCCCAGCATGTCATTTGCAATGGCCTTACCGCTGCCTGTCTTTTCCGCCAGCGCCGAGACCAGTTCTGTTTTTGTCATTGCTTTGTCGCCCATCGCTTCGAGCTCCCTTGTGGTTTTTATCTGTTATCGCTGCCACTGCAGTAGGCCGACTAAAACCAAGGATCACGGCGAAAACAACAGCAACAGCATGACACCGGCGGCCGATACGCCGTGTTTTGCCTAAAGAAAGGCGGTTTCTTCGAAGGATCGCAGCTTGCGCGAGTGCATCCGCTCGAGCGGCATGTCCCTCAGGGCCTCCATCGCGCGAATGCCGATCTCAAGATGTTGGGCCACCTGGGTCTTGTAGAACGCCGTTGCCATACCCGGCAGTTTGAGCTCCCCGTGGAGGGGTTTGTCGGACACGCAGAGGAGGGTGCCGTAGGGCACGCGAAAGCGAAACCCGTTCGCAGCGATCGTCGCAGATTCCATATCAAGCGCGATCGCACGGCTGAGCGAGAGGCGCTGAACGGGGCCGGAGTGGTCCCGCAATTCCCAATTCCGGTTGTCGATCGTCGCGACAGTTCCGGTCCGCATGATCCGCTTCAGGTCGTAGCCCGTGTAGCCTGTGACCTCAGCCACCGCGTCCTGAAGCGCAATCTGCACCTCCGCAAGCGCAGGGATCGGGACCCATGTCGGCAAGTCCTCGTCGAGGACATGATCCTCGCGCACATAGGCATGGGCCAGAACGTAGTCGCCGAGCGACTGGGAGTTTCTGAGCCCCGCGCAATGACCGAGCATCAGCCAGACATGTGGCCGAAGCACGGCGATATGATCGGTGATCGTTTTCGCGTTCGATGGACCGACGCCGATGTTCACCATCGTGATCCCAGCCCCGTCGGCGCGGATCAAGTGATAGGCGGGCATCTGCGGCAAGCGTCCAGGCGTCTCCCCCGACCGCCCCTCGGCCGTGACGGTCACGTTGCCGGGCAGAACCAGAGAGGAGTACCCGGAGGTCGGGTCGTTGACGGCAGCCGTCGCGAGCCGCACGAATTCATCGATGTAAAATTGGTAGTTAGTGAACAACACATGGTTCTGAAAGTGCTCGGCATCGGTTGCCGTGTAATGCGTAAGACGCGCTAAAGAGTAGTCGATCCGTTGCGCCGTGAAGAGCGACAAGGCCCGCACCCCGGCCGGCTCTGCCCCTCCCTGCCCGTTGACGATGGCGTCGTCGGTTGAGTTCAAGTCGGGAACATCAAAGAGATCGCGGAGCGGGCGGCCGATACGCTCCGCCACGGCGCCGTCGACATGGGTGTGCGTGCCAAGCGCAAAGTGGAGCGGGATCGGCGTCGTGGAGACGTCGATCTCCACCGACGTATGGTGGTTGTCGATCAAAAGGCCGATTTGCTGGCGGAGGTAGCTGCGGAACAGATCGGGTCGCGTGACGGTGGCCTCGTAGGTTCCAGGCTCCACCACATGCCCAAAGGCCAGGCGGCTGTCGATCTGGGCGAAGGTCGATGTGGTCAGCGATATCTTGGGGTAATAGGCGCGGGCCAGCGTCACGGGCGGCTCACCCGCGAGAACGGCCTCGAAGCGAGCGCGCAAAAACGCCGTCGCGGCCTCATACCTCGCAATCAGCCCGTCCACAGCGGCGTCCGCGGTATCCACGCGCTCAGCCGCTGGGATATCCGGGGTGACGACCGGCAAGCTCGACACGGAAAAGATCATCGAGCGCACTCCTTTGGGCCCGCGGTGAGCCCGCGCTTCCTGGTGCAGCCGTTGAACCCCAGCGTCAAGTGCCCGGATGGGTGAAAAAATCGCCGCCGCGCAGCCCCCGCCGCGGCGGCGATTCAATTCAGACCGGTATCTCGGCCCCCCCGAGACCACCGCTCAGTTTACGCAACGCACGTCATCTTTACGCGTACGAACAACCTTGTGCAGATGTTAAAATAGGATGGCATGCGTGACTTGTTTGTCGCAAACGCGACAGAAAGTGGAACTCTTGGCAGTTTTCCGCCGAACGCTCCATTGAGCGCAACACGCGAAGGTCTTTGACCCCTGTCTTGCGTTCAGCCTATGGTTGCTCGACGGGGTGCAATGGCGGCGAGGACGTCCAGGCCATGAGGATTAGCGAGCGGTTTCCCCATGTCGCACGCTTCGATCTGCTCGACGGATTGCCCCGAACCACCCTCCGGACACTCCTTGACGCGGGCGTTGCACGGGTGCTGTCGAAGGATCAGGTCCTCCTCAGCGAGGGTCACCGCGCCGACGCGGTCTCGCTGATCCTGGATGGCGTGATCGACATCACCCGCCTCGGTCCCGACAGCCAGCGCGTGCTCCTGCATCGTGCCCGCGCAGGTGCGCTGGTTGGCGACATCGAAGTGCTGGGCGAGATCCCATGCATCGCGACCTGCGAGGCGACCTGCGCGTCCACCGTCCTGGTCTTTGGCCGCGCCCACTTTCTCGAGGCGCTCGAAATCCCGCTCTTCCGGCGCAATCTATTTCGCCTCCAGGCCCGCCGCCTCGACCGCGCCAACCAGATCCGCGTGCTCGACAGCGTCGTGCCGATCCAACAGCGCGTCGCGGTCTATCTGCGCTACCTCGCGCGAGAGGCACAGGTGATCGACGCCAACCAGAGTTACCTTGCCGATCTTGTCGGGTGCTCCCGTCAGACGATCAACCGGGAGCTGAGCGCCCTCCGCGCCATCGGCGTGATCGAGACACAGAACAGCCGGATCCGGATCCTCGACGCCACAGGTCTCGCCGCGCGCGCGGGCATGTACATTCCCAACTGACCCGCCAAACGGGCCTTTGAACCGCCGTTTGGTCCGGCCTTGCACGGGCTCACGGGAGTGTTAAGTCTCAACCGCGCTGACCGAGGGGATCGCGATGGCCTATGAGACGCTGCACGTCGACACGGATGATCATGTCGGCACCATCCGGCTGAACCGACCCGAGGCCATGAATGCCCTCAACGCTCAGATGCTGGCGGAGCTCGGCAAAGCGCTTGCCACGTTCGACAAGACGGAGCGGATCCGGGCCATCGTTCTGACCGGCTCGGACAAAGCCTTCGCCGCGGGCGCCGACATCAAGGAGATGAGCGAGAAGGGCTTCGTCGAGATGTTCAGCGAAGACGCCTTCGCCGCCGAGAGCGAAGCGATCATGCGGAGCCGCAAACCCATCATTGCCGCTGTGGCTGGCTACGCGCTCGGCGGCGGCTGCGAGCTGGCTATGATGTGTGACTTCATTATTGCCGCTGACACCGCCAAGTTTGGGCAACCCGAGATCAACCTCGGCGTCATAGCCGGGATCGGCGGGACCCAGCGGCTGACGCGTTTCGTCGGCAAGTCGAAGTCGATGGAGATGCACCTCACCGGCCGGATGATGGACGCCGAAGAGGCCGAGCGATCGGGCCTCGTCAGCCGTGTGGTGCCCGCAAAGGACCTGATGGCCGAAGCGGTGCGCGCCGCGGAAAAGATCGCAGAGAAGAGCCCGATCTCCGTCATGGCCGCCAAGGAATCGGTCAACCGCGCTTATGAGACGACCCTGCGCGAGGGTCTTCTCTTCGAACGCCGCCTCTTCCACGCGATGTTTGCCACCGAGGACCAGAGTGAGGGCATGTCGGCCTTCTCCGAGAAGCGGACCCCTCAGTTCCGCGGCCGCTGAGACAAGCGTTGACAGAGACCGCCGACAGGGCTAACCACGCGCCTCATTCTTAAGAGAGCGAAACAGGTTCCCGACGCAATGGCCAACACGCCCGGTTCCCGAAAGCGCGTCCGCAAAGCGATCAGGCGGACCGAAGTGAACAAATCCCGCCGCAGCCGGATGCGGACATATGTCCGCAAGGTCGAAGAGGCCATCGCCTCCGGCGACGCGGAAGCAGCCACTGCGGCGCTGCGAGAGGCTCAGCCTGAAATCATGCGATGTGTGACAAAAGGCATCCTCCACAAGAATACCGCAAGCCGAAAAATGTCCCGCTTGGCTGCCCGCGTGAACGCTGTCGCAGAACGCACCTAGCCGTCACATTTTTTCCTGTCTGACGCACTTCGAAGCGCCTTCGGAGTGCGTATTTTTTTGGTAACAGTACTGTCATGTTCGCCAATTGCCCCAGTTGTCCGAATCCAAGCGCATGCCTACGGTCCGCCAGCCGGGTGGTGCGGGGGCTCTGCCAAGCTTTAATCCGAATGTTCAACCTAAAGGCGGGCACGATTACTGCGCGCTAAATGGTTAACGTGTGTTAATACTCTTAAAATCACGAATCTCGCTTTATTTTCATTAAATGCACGTCAAGCGTTTCTTGTTGTTGAAAGCGGATCGGACGCCCGATTAATATCGCATTAACAAGAGACGCCGGGGGTGGTTTTGACGATGACAGCCGACGCGACGATCGCGACGATGACGCCCGTGACGGCGTTTGCCGCGCTCGAGGGGGATCAAAATGCGGTGCTCGTGGATGTCCGCACGCGTGCTGAGTGGGGCTTTGTCGGCGTTCCAGATCTGTCGTCCATTGGTCGCGAAGCGCTGTTTGTCGAATGGCAGAGTTTCCCGTCCATGGCCGTGAACACCTCCTTTTGTGAAGCTGTCGTCGACGCCGCGGGGGGCACGTTGCCCGAGCAGATCCTGTTTATCTGCCGGTCGGGCGCGCGCTCTCACGCAGCGGCAGAAGCTGTAAGCGCGTTTGCGCGGAGCCAGGGGCTCACGGCCGTCTGTGTAAATGTTGTCGAAGGCTTCGAGGGCGACCTCGATGTTGAACGTCACCGGGGCAAGAAAAACGGGTGGAAGGCGCACGGGCTGCCCTGGCGCCAGACCTAGACCAAAACGCCTTGAAAGAGAGAACGCCATCCGCAGGAACGCGGGCGGCGCATGGTAATGAAACGCCCGGTTCGGGCACACATAGCGGGGGCACCATGACGGCGGATCTTTGGGGACGCGTGCGCGATGAGTTGCGCGACAGCATCGGAAGCGACGCGTTTAAGAACTGGATCGATCCGCTGGAGTTTCGGGGTATGGACGATGGTGTGGCGCACCTCGCAGCGCCAACGAGCTTTATCGGCAACTGGGTGTCGCAGCACTATGGCGAGACCATCGAGCGCAAGATCGCGCTCCACAGCAAGCGCACTGTCAGGCTCGATTTTTCGGTGAAGCACCGCGCAAAAGCCAATGGCCAACGCTTCGCGCCAGCAAAGCCCGTTGCAGCCGAGACGAACCCGGCGGAGCCGAGCGGGCTTGACGCCTCGGGCTCCCGGCTCGATCCGCGGTTCAAGTTCGACAGCTTCGTTGTCGGCAAGCCGAACGAACTCGCCCACGCGGCCGCGCGCCGCGTCGCGGCGGGCGGCCCCGTCACGTTCAACCCGCTCTTTCTTCATGGCGGCGTGGGCCTCGGCAAAACGCACCTGATGCACGCCATCGCCTGGCACATAGCCGAGACGCAACCCGAAGCCCGGGTTCTCTATGTGACCGCCGAGCAGTTCTTCAACCGGTTCCTGCAGGCCCTTCAAAGCCACGATTCGCAAAGCTTCAAACAGCTCTTCCGGTCGGTCGACGTGCTGATGGTCGACGATGTCCAGTTCATCGCCGGCAAGAACTCAACCCAGGACGAGTTCTTCCACACGTTCAACGCGCTCATCGAGCAGCAGAAGCAGATTGTCATCTCGGCAGATCGCGCACCCGGCCAGATCGAGAAAATGGAGGAGCGGATCATCTCGCGCCTCCAATGCGGCCTTGTGGTCGACGTGCATCCGACCGATTTCGAGCTCCGCCTCGGGATCTTGAAGTCGAAGGCGGAGGGCCAGTCCGCTCTCCACCCGGGCATCGCCGTCGATGGCGGGATTTTCTCCTACCTCGCGCACCGGATCAGCTCCAACGTGCGCGTTCTTGAGGGGGCGCTGACCCGGCTCTATGCGTTCGCCTCGCTTGTCGGCCGCCCGATCGACATGGACATGGTGCAGGAGTGTCTGTCCGACATCCTCCGCCAGTCCGAGCGCAAGGTGACCGTCGACGAGATTATCCGGAAGGTCTCGGAGCATTACAATGTGCGCATGGCCGACATGCTCGGCCCCCGGCGCTCGCGCAACGTGGCCCGTCCGCGCCAGGTGGCGATGTATCTCGCCAAGACGCTGACCACCAAATCGCTGCCCGAAATCGGCCGGCGCTTCGGCGGGCGCGACCACACCACCGTCATCCACGCCGTGCGCAAGATCGAGGAGCTGTCGGCGATTGACAGCCAGATTGCGGATGATGTCGAGCTTCTCCGCCGCATCCTGGAAGCCTGAGGAGAGTCGGCCAAGCGCCTCAGTTTCCCATTGATCTCCGGGGCCTCTCGGGTACGGTCAAGCTCCGCGACGGAGCCTATGGGGAGCAGAGGCATGAAGATCAGCATCGAGCGATCGGCGCTTCTGAAGGCCATGAACCGCGCGCAGTCCGTCGTCGAGCGGCGCAACACGATCCCTATTCTCGCAAATGTCCTGATCGATGCGGAGGGTGAGGGGATCAGCCTCCGCGCCACCGATCTCGACATCGAAGTGATTGACCGCACCGCCGCCATGGTCCTCCAGCCAGGGGCGGTGACGGTCGGGGCCCACACGCTTCACGACATTGTCCGCAAACTGCCCGACGGTGCGATGGTCGAGCTCGCCGACGATCCGGGCTCGGGCCGTCTGTCGATTCGCGCCGGACGCGCCCAGTTCGCGCTTGCAACGCTCCCGCGCGAGGACTTCCCTGTGATGGCGAGCGCTGAGTACGACTGCAACTTCGCGGTCGACGTCCAGACGCTGAAGCGCCTCTTCGACAAGTCCAAATTCGCGATTTCGACCGAGGAAACGCGCTACTACCTCAACGGCGTCTATATGCATGTCGGTGCCGGGGCAGATGGCCCGACGCTCCGCTGTGTTGCAACCGACGGGCACCGCCTCGCGCGAATCGAGGCCGAGCTGCCCTCGGGCGCCGATGCGCTGCCGGGTGTGATCGTGCCCCGAAAAACCGTCCTCGAACTCGCGCGCCTTCTTGAGGGCGACACGCCGATCGCGGTTTCGGTGTCGGAGACCAAAATTCGGTTTGCCACGCCCGAGGTCACACTGACCTCCAAGGTGATCGATGGCTCTTTCCCAGACTACGCCCGCGTGATCCCGCAGGCGAACGCCAAG
>JBCCWM010000127.1:0-11191 GCA_039193505.1 Pseudomonadota bacterium
CGGTCGCTGCAAAGCTGTCATCCGCACCGCCCATTTACACCGTAAGGCACCAACTCGCCCTCCATCACCGCGACGCGATCGACCGTTGCATGCGCCCAAAATCTGATCCGCGCCGGCAAGCCTCACCCCCGGGACCACGCCAAACCCGAGGACCCCCATGTGCCATCACGGCGCCGACCGCCGCTATCACCCCTCAGCCGCTGGACGAGACCGTGTCGACCGTCGCGCCCGCCCGGATCTTGGCGAGCGCAAACGCCGACGCCAACCAGCCTCAAGCCCCGACGCCGGATGGCACGGCACAGAGGCCACGCGCCCCGACACTCCGGCGTCGGCCGCGAGGACCACAGGATCTCCCGGCTGAGGCGCGGGTCCACCCGGCCCGCCCACGACCCGATGTCCGACGGCGCCACGTCAAACCACGTGAACCGTCTCTGTGCCCGAACCCGGCTCTCGACCGCCACCTCGCACGCAGGGCCGTCGCGCGCGACATCCTAGATCTCGACCACTGTTTCGGCAGCCTCCCCACACGGGCTGTCTTCGGAAATCACCCTCTCGCTGTCGACCGCCGACACCGCCCGCGTCGCACCCTCAATCAGTCGATCCGACCGAGAAAATACCCATGCGGGCCGAGCGTGATCAGGCGCCCGTCGACAGTCCCCCGCTCCGCCGCAAGCGCGGTCAACCTCGACTCCGCCACGGGGGTGAAAGACAGCGGATCCTCTCCGAAGTTGAAGAGACACACCACCTCTCCCGGTCCGTCGCGCAGGAAGGCCAGCCCGTTTTCCCCCCAGTCCAGGAACCGGAGCCCCCCGGTCCGAAGTTCCGCCACCTCGCGGCGGAGCGCCAGCATCCGACGATAGGCCGCCAGAACCGGACCGTCCCGGTCGACCGCCAGGGCGCGATGTGCCTCCGCCACCGGCAACCAGGTTCGCGCGGCGGTTGAGAACCCGGCCTGAGGCGCCTCCGCGGCCCAGGGCATCGGCGTCCGGCATCCGTCCCGCCCCTTGATCTCCGGCCAAAAGGCCAACCCAACCGGATCGGTCAGATCCTCATAGGCAAGCTCCGCCTCCGGCAACCCCAACTCCTCCCCCTGATAAAGGCAGACCGACCCGCGCAAGCACAACAGGAGCGCCACCGAAAACTGAGCGATCCGCTCCACCGACGCGCCGGGCAGCGCAAAGCGCGACGCATGGCGCGGCACGTCGTGGTTTGAGAACGCCCAACAGGGCCAGGCGCCCCCCGCGGCGTCGAACGCCTCCACGCAGTCGCGAATATGCGCCGGCGTGAAGGTCGGCCCCAAGAGATCGAAGGAATAGGCCATGTGGAGCTTGTCGCCACCGGCCGTATAGGCCGCCATGGTCTCCAGAGACCGCGCCTCGTCCCCCACCTCGCCCACGGTCGTGCGCCCGGTGTAGCGGTCGAGAAGCGCCCGCACCCGCTCCAGAAATGGCAGCATCTCGGGTTGCGTCTTGTCGAAGAGATGCGCCTGGTACCCGTAGACCGTCCCCGCCGACAGCCCGATGCCCGCGCGGTCGACAAGCGGTGGGTTGTCCCGCAACGCCCTGTCATGAAAGCAATAATTGATCGAATCCAGCCGAAACCCGTCCACGCCCCGGTCGAGCCAGAACCGAACATAGTCGAGGACGGCCTCCTGTACGTCTGCGTTCCAGAAGTTCAGATCCGGCTGGCTCGGCAGAAAGTTATGCATGTAGTATTGCTGCCGCTTCGGGTTCCAGCTCCAAGCCGGCCCCCCAAAGACGGAGTGCCAGTTCGTCGGCGGACTTCCATCTGGTTTCGGATCGGCCCAAACATACCAGTCCGCCTTTGGCCCCTCGCGCGCGGCGCGGCTCTCCTGAAACCAGGGATGCTGATCGGAGGAGTGACTGAAGACCAGATCGATCATCACTTTGAGGCCAAGCGCATGGGCCCGTGCGACCACGGCGTCGAAGTCGGCGAGCGTGCCAAAAATCGGGTCGATGTCCCGGTAGTCCGAAATGTCGTAGCCCATATCCGCCATCGGGCTGCGAAACACCGGCGACAGCCAGATCGCATCGACCCCAAGCCCCGCAACATGCTCCAACCGTTGCTCAACGCCCTTGAGGTCGCCCGTCCCGGTTCCCGTGCTGTCCTGGAAGGAGCGTGGGTAAATCTGGTAGATGACGGCCCCCCGCCACCACGCCGCCTCGTCCATCTTGCCCTCCAAGGATCACGTGAGGCCGAGACCACAGGGCAGGCGGGCGGAGGTCAATCCCGAATTGCATCCGGCCTAAGGCACCGTCTTGCCCGCCACCCGGAGCGCGGCCATCTTGTGGCGGAGCTCCTGCAACGCCTTGGCCCGCGCGACGCCGCCTGCGCGCCCCCACTCCGTGTACCGCGCCCGGAGCGCCGCGATCTGTGCCTGAAAGGCCGCCTCGCCCCCGCAATAGGCCACCATGGCCCGGGTCACGAGTGAGCCGCTTGCGCCGAGTTCGGCGTAGCGGGCCAGCGTCAGATCCGCCGAAATCGGCAAACGCGCATCGTCGAGCGCTGCAATCCCCGCAATGTGCACCGGCAACCCCGCCGCATGCACAGCCTCGCAGGACCGCGCAAAGAGATCGGAGCAGAGCACCTCGTACCGGCTGCCGATCCCCGTTGAGATCATCAGATCCGTCAGCCCGAAATGGATCTCGTCGACCCCCGCCACGCGCAGGATCTCCGGCAGGCGAAAAAGCGACGGCGCCGTCTCGACGAGGAGCGTCACGCGTGCCCGACCATCGACGATCCGGACGAAGGTCTCCACCTCGGCCGCGCCCATGAAATAGGGCAGCATCAGACTTTCGGCGCCGTGCTCGATCAGCGTGGCGATGTCGGCCTCGCTCCGCTCGTTGATCGGATCGGTCCGCGCGAAGAGCTCACTCTGCCCCTTGCGGTGCCGCAGGGCGGTGAGGATCGCCGGATCGTGCTGGGACATGCGCGTTCCCATGCCGCCCTGGCGCTCATGCTTGCCGAGGAACTCCATATCGGGCCCGATCCGATCGACGCCCGCAGAGATGCCCCAGAGCCCCTCCTCCAAGACATCCGTCATCAGCGTCAGCGTCAGCCCCGGCACCTCGGCCGGAGGCTCGGTGAGCCGCGCCGCGGTCTCGGCCCAGCTCCGCGTGCTGTCCCGATGCTCCCGGGTCTCACCCCCCAAAGGGGACCGCGCGATCCGGCGGAGCGTCTCGACCGTCCCTCGGCTGAACGCCTCCACCTGGCCCTGCGCCGCAAGCTCCGCGCCGACCTCCTCGCCCTCCCCAATCGAACGGTCCACATCCGCGGGCGCCCACGGAAGCGACCGCTCCATCCGCGCGCTGAGATCCGGGTTCACGCGGGCCAGCAGCGCTCCAAACTCCTCAGTCAGCCCGCGCTCCGCCGCCGCTGTCGCCAGCGTCGCCAGAAGCATGTTCGAGCCCTTCGACGCCCCGCAGTGCAGGAGCTTCAGGAAAGACGCATCTCCCACCGCCCCACCGATGGACATCAGATCGAACCCGATCCCGTCCAAGGGCTCGAGTACGCCGTGCGTTTCACCGGTGACCAGCAGCACCGGCCGCCGCGCACCATCGGGCGGCAGACCGTAAATCCCCCCGTCGAGCATCTGCAGCCCCGCCGCCGAGAAGTGCCCTTGAACCCGCCCCAGCCGCGCCGAGGAGAGCGGATTGGCGTCGAGAACCACCGGCCGGTGCGCCCCCGCGGCCAACGCCACGTCGCGCGCAAGACCCTCCGCCGCCGCGCTCGGCGCAATCGAGATCAACAGATCCGCCTCCGCCACCAGCCGCGCCATCGAACCGAGATCCCGTGCGCCCGCAGCCTCGGCCCGCGCCCGTGTCTCGGCACTCCGCCCCGCGCCGAGATAGCCGACTGACCGCCCCGCCTTGACGAGCTCCGCCGCGATGGCGGCTCCCATCCGGCCCATCGCCAGCATTCCGATCATGGTCTCAGCCATGCAGGCTCACCGCCTGGCCAGTTCGCGCGGCAAGCGCCGCAAGGCCATCGCGGAGCGCCGGCGGATGGGCCACCCCAAGCTCGTCAAATAGCGCGGCAAACCGGTAGCGCGTGTCGTGGCGGCGCTGCGCCTCCTCCGCGTTGAGCCGCCCCTGCCGGCGGAGCGCGTCGGGATCGTCCAACCGCGCCTCGATCAGATCCGCTGCGGCGCCGACCTCAGCGGGCAGCTCAACCATCGCACCCTCCCAATCCATTTCCGCCGCCGTCCCCGTTCCCCGCGGCAAGGTGCCAAACACCACGCACCCCGCCGCCCAAGCATAGACCCACCGCGCGAGGAGTGGCGAGCGGCCGTTGAACCGCGGCTCGTCATGGGGCGCAAAGCAGAGCGTCGTCTTCGATTTCGCAAGCGCATCGAACAGAAGCCGGAACTCCGCCTCCGCCGATTGCGCCCGATTGCTCTGCGTGCGCGTCACGAAATCAAGGCAGAACCGCTCCGCACCCTGAGAGCGCCGCTGCATCTCGAACAGGACATCGGTCCGCCCGCGCCCGACGGTCACCAGATCGACCGGCCGGAAGGCCGAGAGGCTCTGAAACCGGAGCGTGTCGAGATGCGGCGGCCAATAGAGCGTGCGAACCCCGCTCCACGCCTCGATCTGGCGCGCGAGATCGGGGCAAAAGCACGTGATCCGGTCAAAGCACCGCCAGCTCTCGACAGGGACGCTCTCCGCCTCGACATTCTCAAAAATCGAGAGCACCCGGTGGCGGACCCGCCCGGCCATGGCGCTCACCGTGTGCGCCGCAAGCCGGGCCATCTGCTCGTTGAGGGCAACCGCGAAAAAGAGGTCCTGCGGCTCCGTCTCCGGCGGCACATCCGCCTCGAGCGCGCGCGCATGGCGGCGGAGATCGATCCGCCGGCGCACGCGCTGCACCGGCGTGCGCGCCGCAACGGTCGACTGCCACGGCGCCTCAATGAGGTGCATCGGCCCAAACTCAGACACCAGGTTCACCAGCGGCCAAAACCCGTTCCGCCAGAGAGGTCCAGTCCCCTCAAGCGCATGAAAGAACACAGTCACCCGAAGGGCGTCATTCACGTCCAATTGGCTGATCCAAACACCATGCCGGTGCACCACCGGAGCCACGTCCAATAGCGAAACTCTGACCCAAAACGGAGCGCAAGTGGTCAGGAATTCTCACATCGCGGTGCGTTGGGCACAGCTCAGCGCACAGAGTGTGCGGCGCACGCGTCGTTGCGCATTCGCTGTGCAGTCGCTCGCCCTTCACGAAACGTCACGCGCGCCGTCCGCCGCAAAAGCTGTGGCAGCCGTCCCGGATTTGTGGTTTGGCGCAGGGAAAAGACAATGGGAGGGGTGCATGGGACCAGAGGGCCGCCCTTGGCGCGCGTATTACGAGCCGGGCACCCGGGCCGAGATCGACGCGGCCTTATACCGGACGATCGGCGATATGGTGGGCTCGGTCTCGGACACATATGGCCCCGCGCCTGCCTTCACGGCGTGCATGCCGAACGGCATGAACGGGACGCTCACCTACGCCGAGGTCAACGAGATGTCGGACGCCTTCGCGGTCTATCTCCGCGAGGTGGCAGGTCTCACGCAAGGCGACCGCGTTGCGCTCCAGATGCCGAACGGCCTCGCCTTCCCTGTCGCGGCCTTCGGCATTCTGAAGGCGGGCTGCATCCTGGTGAACGTCAACCCGCTCTACACAGCCGAGGAGATGGCGCGGCAGTTTCAGGACGCAGCGCCCTCGGCCCTCGTCATTGTCGACATGTTCGCGCACAAAATCCCCTCCGCGACCCGCGGCCACCCGATCCCCAACATCATCGTCACCCGCGTGGCGGAGTTTCTGCCATCGCTCCCCCGCGGCATCATCGGCCTGGTTCAGCGCTATTGGGACCGCTCGATCACACCGATCGAGAGCCCGCACATCCGGCTGCCCGACGCGCTCGATGCCGGGCGCGCACGGATCGCCAAGGACCGGGTCGAGGTCGGCGCCTACGCCCAGGCGCTCGAGCCCGACGACCTCGCCTGCCTCCAATACACCGGCGGCACAACGGGCATCGCCAAAGGGGCGATGCTGACCCACGCCAATCTGATCTTCAACATGGAGCAGACCCTCGAAGTAATCCCGGCGCTCGAGAAGGGGAGGGAGGTCGCGCTGACCGCCCTTCCGATGTACCACATCTTCGCATTCACGGTGAACCTGCTCGCCTTCTACTGGCTCGGCGGGCGCAACATCCTGATCCCCTCCCCGCGCCCCCTTTCGAACCTGAAGCGTGCGTTTGAGAACTACCGCATCACCTGGATGAGCGGGGTCAACACGCTCTTCAATGGGCTCGCGCGCGAGATCTGGTTCCTCGACAGCCCGCCGCGCCACCTGAAACTCGCCTCCGCCGGGGGCATGGCCCTCCAGGCCGCCGTTGCCCAGCGCTGGGAGGAGGTGACCGGCAGGCCGCTCCTCCAGGGCTATGGCCTGACCGAGACCTCGCCGGTCCTCAGCTTCAACCCGATGGGCAAGACCCGCGACGGCTCCATCGGCGTGCCGGTTCCCTCGACCGACCTCGCCTGCGTCGACGAGGCCGGCGCCCCCGTCCCCCAGGGCGAGCGGGGCGAGATCGCGGCCAAAGGCCCTCAGATCATGAAGGGCTACTGGCAAAAACCCGAGGAGACCGCCGCCGTCCTCCGCGACGGCTGGTTCCTGACGGGCGACATCGGCGTGATGGACGCCGACGGCTATTTCTCGATTGTCGACCGCAAGAAGGACATGGTCCTCGTCTCCGGCTTCAACGTCTACCCGAACGAGGTCGAGGACTGCCTCGCCCTCCACCCCGGCATCCTCGAGGCCGCCGTGATCGGCATCCCCGACGACAGCACCGGCGAGGCCGTCAAAGCCTATGTCGTCCTGAAGGACAAAACGCTGACCGAGGCGGCGATCCGCGCCCACTGCAAAGAGCATCTGACACCCTACAAAGTGCCAAAGCGCGTCGTCTTCCGTGAGGACCTGCCGAAATCCAATGTCGGCAAGATCCTCCGCAAAGACCTCCGCGCCGAGGCGCTCAGCACCGCGGCCGCGGAGTAACCCCCGTGGTCGGCGCGTTCGAGCAAGCCCTCCTCGCCGCGATGATCTTCGTGATCATGTTGGGGATGGGCGCCTCCCTCACACCGCGCGACTTCTACCTCGCGCTCCGCCGCCCCTATGGCCTCGCCATCGGCGTCGTCTCGCAATACGGCTTCATGCCGTTCATCGGCTTCGTGATGACGCTCGTCCTCGGGCTGCCGGAGCCGATCGCGATCGGCCTCCTGATCGTCTCCTGCATGCCGGGCGGCACGACGTCCAACATGTTCACGTATTTCTCGAAGGGGAACCTCGCGCTGTCGGTCTTGATGACTGTGACATCGACGGTCTTCGGCGTGATCCTGATCCCCTTGGTCCTCCTGATCTACGCGACTGCGCTCGACCTCCAGATCCCGCGCGAGAACATCATCGCGACCCTCGTGATCCTTCTGATCCCGGTCGCGATTGGCATGACACTCCGCAAGCTCAGCGCCAATGCCGGCGCGGTGACGGAGTTCTTCGGCTCCGTCCTCGCGATCTTCTTCATCGCCTTCATCGCGATCTCCTGGGTGCCGCGGAACTGGGAGTTTCTGCTGACGACAGCACCAACGACCTATTTCGCGGCGATCATGCTCGGCGTCTTCGGGATCCTGATCGGCTATCTCTTCGCCCGCTCCGTCCGCCTGCACCCGAGGAATGTCCGCACTGTCGCGCTCGAGACCGGAATCCAGAACGCACCGCTCGCCATCGCGATCATCGCCCTCACCTTCCCGGCGGAGGAGCAGCAGGGCATCCTCGCCGTCGGCGCGCTCTACTCGCTCTTCATCGTGATCACCTCGACGCTCGTTACGCTCATCTTCCGGCGCGCCAACACCGCGGCGGAGCAAAAACTGCCCGACAGCCTCCTCTAACACCCCGCCCATCCGCCCGAGAGGTCGAAGACCGGGATCCAGAACGCACCGCTCGCCATCGCTCTCACCTTCCCGACCGACGAGCAGCAAGGCATCTCTGATGCCGGCGCACTCTACTCCCTTTGCATCGTGATCACCTCGACACTCGTCACGCTCATCTCCCGCCGCGGCAGAGCGAAAGCTGCCCGACAGCCGCCTCTAGTAGGTCGCCCGACCGCCCGAGAGGTCGAAGACCGCGCCGGTGGTGAACGAGTTCTCGCGAGAGGCGAGCCACGCGATCATGTGCGCGGCCTCATCCACTTCGAGAAACCGGCCCCGCGGGATCTTCGAGAGCATGAAGGCGATGTGCTCCTCGCTCATCTGATCGAAGATCCGCGTCCGCGCCGCTGCGGGCGTCACACAGTTGATCGCGATGTCCGCGCCCGCATGCTCCTTCCCAAGCGTCTTGGTCAGCCCGATCACGCCCGCCTTCGAGGCCGAGTAGGCGCCTGCATTAGGGTTGCCCTCTTTCCCGGCAACCGAGGCGATGTTGACCACGCGCCCATAGCCCGCGCGCGCCATGATCGGCAAAACCGCCCGACAGGTGTGAAAGACGCCGTGGAGATTGACCGCCACGATTCGGTGCCACTCGTCGACGTCATAGTCGACCACAGGCCCGTTCGAGCCCGCAATCCCGGCCGAGGTCACCAGCACATCGATCCGCCCCAAGCGCTCCACCAGATCCCGGGCGACCGCCTCGCTCGCCGCTGGGTCGGTGACCTCGAGCGCCGCCCCCTCGGCCTGCGCACCCAGCGTGCGCGCCGCATCCGCCGCGAGCGCGCCATCCACATCCCAGAGCGCCACATGCGCACCTGAGCCATGCAGGCGTTGCGCCACCGCCAGCCCAATCCCTTGCGCGCCCCCCGTCACGACGGCCACCTGTCCGGCAAAGTCATACTGGTTCATCCATCTCCCCTTCGATCGTCTCGGCGATCTCCACCCGCCGTCCCCACCCCACTAGACCGAACGGAACCGGCGATCCAAGTGAGGAGCGCAGATCGCGCCCCACACCACGAATGAGAACCCCGCCCGGAACAGCCCGCCCCGCTCAGCGCCACCAGCACATCGCCCGAGCCGCCGCAAGCGCGCCTCTGAGGGCACCCGGCCCAAGCTGACGCCGCTCCCGCCCAGCGCCACGAGCCACAGCTTCCGCGCCCTGCCGAAGCCGCCGCGCAGTCACCCTCGGCGCACATAGCCCGGAATGCGCCCTCCTGCCGGGTGCAACGAGCCGCAGCCCCCCTTCACCGCCCGATCCGCGGCGCGTTCACCCCGCGCCGTACCTAGCCCGCAATGCGCTCGCGCCCTGTGCCACGACCCACAGACCCTGCGCACCAAACGATCCGCCGCAACGGCACCCCGCAGCGCGCCTCGCCCGAGATGCCACCGCCCCGTCCAGCGCCGCGAGCCACAGCCCCCTCGCGCCGCCCGATCCGACGCGCAGTCACCCCGCGCCGCAATACGCCCCCGCGGCCCAGTGCCACGAGCCGCAGCATCCTTCACCGCTCGATCCGATGCACGGTCACCCCGCGCCGCACCTGGCCCGGAGCCCTCCCGCCCAGCGCCCCGAGCCGCAACTCCCGCGCGCCGCCCGATCCGGCGCGCGGTCACCGCCGGCGCACTTGGCCCGCAATGCGCCCCCGCGGCCCAGTGCCACAAGCCCCGGACCCTGCGCGCCGCACGAGCCGCCGCCAAGCCACCCCTCAGCGCACTTCCCGAAACGCAGGGCCGCTGAAGGTCCGCACCGGCCGGCCGCGCGCGAGCGCTCTGTGGAGGCGGTTTTCCTCCGCGCGCTTCGCCGCCTCCACCGCCGCCGCCTGAGCGTTGAGAAGCGCGCGCAGCCGCTCGACCGCCAGCGCCTTGTTGCGGTGCTGCGAGCGCATGGTCCGCGCCACAACCGACAGACCCGTCGGCCGGTGCGTCACGCGCACCGCACTCTCGGTCGTGTTCTGGTGCTGGCCGCCGGGCCCGCCGGCGCGGCAGGTCTCGACCCTCAGATCGGCGGGCGCCACCTCCGCGCTCGTCTCCGGCGACATGTCCAACCGAAAGACGCCAACGAACCAGTTGGCGCGCTTGTGATGGGGGCGGAGTGTGCTCTTGGCCCGCCAGAGAACCGTGCCGCACCACCGCGCCGCAAAGGCCTCCGCGCCGGAGCCGGAGAGAAGGGCAACCGCCGATTTGGCGCCGTGGCGCGTCCGGCTCCACGTCATATCGACCTCGAGGCCATGCGCGCCGGCCTCGGCCTCGAGGACTGTCGCAATGCCCTCGACCGCCCGGTGACATTCGGCCGGCCCGGCGCCGCTCGTGATGAGGAGGGGCAGGTGACCTTGCTCCATCAGCCCGCCCTCGTCTTCTTGAAGGTCAAGAGCGGATGCAGCTCCGCGACGCGGCGGGCTGCGCCCGTGGCCTCGAGATCGCCCGCAACAGCCGCCGAGGACTTGTAGGCTTGGGGTGCCTCCTCGATCAGAAGGTCGCGGTCCTCGCAGACGATCCGCCCCCCAAACCCGTTGCGCGCCATCGCCTCGATGTCGGAGCGTTTGGCCCGCACGCGACCGTGCATCGACGTGCGATCATACCGCCGCCCCGCGCCATGCGCGAGCGAGCCGAGCGCGTCGGGGTGATCGCACGGCTCCAGCACATAGCTCGCCGTCGCCCGCGATCCAGCGAGCGGGACCAGCCCCGCCGCCACCGCCGCCCCCTTTCGGTGCAGCCACCTCTCCGCCGATCGCGCCACCATGTTGTGCGGCGCATCCGCAATCAGGCGAAGATCGGCGCGGAGCGTCTCCGCCGCCCGCTCGGCGATGATCCGGCGGTTGAGACGCGCCCACGTGACCGCTGCATCATGCCCCTCGCAATACGCCGCCATCTCCTCCTCGGACCCGCGCCAGTCGGCGAAGCTCCGGAACACCGCGTCTCCCACCCCGCGAGAGCCCGAGTGGACCAGAAGGCAGAGGCGCTGTAGGTCGAGCCCCGCCTCCGCCTCCGCCGAGGCAACGCGCTGCACCTCGCAGAAATGGTTGCCGCCCCCGATTGTCCCGAGCGCATCGGCGGAGAGATCGGGCGACATCCCGGCCTCCTCCAATCGCGGACGTCGATCCGCGCCATCGGCCTGGCCGACCGGCCCAAAGCGCCCCCCGGCCCCGACGAGCGGCAGTTTTGGGTGCGGCAGGTGGAGCAAAAACAGCAACAATACGCCCCCCAAAAAGACCCCCAAG
>JBCCWM010000128.1:0-11070 GCA_039193505.1 Pseudomonadota bacterium
AAACCTCGACACCTGAGGGGAGGGAGTTATGGCCCGCGCCGTCACCACACAACGGAAAGTCATCAACACCGCTCTCGCCTGGACGATCGGGATCCTGATCTTCTTTCCGATCCTCTGGACGATCCTGACCAGCTTCAAGACAGAGGCGCAGGCGATCGCGGATCCGCCCGTCTTCCTCTTCTTCGACTGGACGCTCGAGAACTACGCGGTTGTCCAGGAGCGCTCGGATTACATGAAGTTCCTATGGAACTCGGTCATCATCGCGGGCGGCTCGACCCTTCTCGGCGTGCTGATCGCGGTGCCGGCGGCCTGGTCGATGGCCTTCGTGCCGGGCCGGCGCACCAAAGACATCCTGCTTTGGATGCTGTCGACCAAGATGCTGCCCGCGGTGGGGGTTCTCTACCCGATCTACCTCCTTTTCATCCAACTCGGGCTTCTCGACACGCGGATCGGGCTCACGATCGTCCTGATGCTCATCAACCTGCCGATCATCGTCTGGATGCTCTACACCTACTTCAAGGAGATCCCGGGCGAGATCCTGGAGGCCGCGCGCATGGACGGCGCGGGCCTGCGCGACGAGATCCTCTATGTGCTGACGCCGATGGCCGTGCCTGGGATCGCCTCGACGATCCTCCTCAACATCATCCTCGCGTGGAACGAGGCGTTCTGGACGCTGAACCTCACCGCCGCCCAGGCCGCGCCTCTGACCGCCTTTATCGCGAGCTATTCAAGCCCCGAGGGCCTCTTCTACGCCAAGCTCTCCGCGGCATCGACGATGGCCATTGCGCCCATTCTGATCCTCGGCTGGTTCAGCCAAAAGCAACTTGTCCGCGGCCTGACCTTCGGCGCGGTGAAATAGGGAGACCCCGGTATGGGACGCATCGTTCTGGAGCAAGTGCAAAAGACGTTCGGCGACGTGGCCGTGATCCCGCCGCTGGACCTCGAGATCGAGGATGGCGAGTTCGTGGTCTTCGTCGGCCCCTCGGGCTGCGGCAAGTCCACGCTTCTGCGGCTGATCGCGGGGCTTGAGGATGTGACGGCGGGCCGGATCATGATCGACGGCGCGGACGCGACGACCGAGCCACCGGCAAAGCGGCGCCTCGCCATGGTCTTCCAGTCCTACGCCCTCTATCCGCATATGACCGTGCGCAAGAACATCGCCTTTCCGATGCGCATGGCCAAAGTGCCGCCCGACGAGCAGAAGCGCCGCATCGACGCGGCCGCGAAGGCGTTGAACCTGACCGACTACCTCGACCGGCGGCCCGGGCAGCTCTCGGGCGGGCAGCGCCAGCGTGTGGCGATCGGGCGGGCCATCGTGCGGGAGCCGGCGGCGTTTCTCTTTGACGAGCCGCTCTCGAACCTCGACGCAGCGCTCCGCGTCGGCATGCGTCTCGAGATCTCGGAGCTGCACGAGCGGCTGGCCACCACCATGATCTATGTCACCCATGACCAGGTCGAGGCGATGACGATGGCCGACAAGATCGTTGTTCTGCGTGCGGGCAACATCGAGCAGGTGGGCAGTCCTCTGGAGCTCTACCGGGCGCCCCGGAACCTGTTTGTGGCGGGTTTCATCGGCTCCCCTCGGATGAATTTCATCGAAGGGAATGCGGCCGGCCAGCACGGTGCGGCCCAGATCGGGATACGGCCCGAGCACATAGAGGTGTCGGACACCCAGGGGCCCTGGCAAGGGCGGGTGATGGTCTCCGAACATCTGGGGTCCGACACGTTCTTCCACATCCAAGACACAGGTCTGGCCGAGACCATCACCGTGCGGGCGAGCGGCGAGGTCGGCTTCAAGCACGGCGACATGATCCACATGACCCCGCGCCCGGACATGATCCACAAGTTCGACGCCGCGGGGCTCCGCCAGGGATGATGCGCCTTGACGGCAAGGCGGCGCTGATCACGGGCGCCGCACGCGGGATCGGGCGCGCCTTTGCCGAGACCTATGCGGCAGAGGGCGCCCGCGTGGCCGTGGCCGACATCGACAATGAGCGGGCGCGCGAGACCGCCGATGCGATCCGGGGCGCCATCGCTGTCACCATTGACGTCACCGATCAGGAGAGCATTGAGGCCGCGGTGGGGGAGACCGTCGCGACCCTCGGCCAGATCGATATCCTCATCAACAACGCCGCGCTCTTCACCGCAGCGCCGATCGTGGAGGTTGACCGGGCGGACTATGCCCGTGTCTTTGACGTCAATGTTGCGGGCACGCTCTTTACGCTGCAGGCGGTCGCCCGTCACATGATCGAGCGGGGCGGCGGCGGCAAAATCATCAACATGGCAAGCCAGGCGGGCCGGCGAGGGGAGCCGCTGGTGGCGGTCTATTGCGCGACGAAGGCGGCTGTGATCAGTCTGACCCAATCGGCGGGGCTCAACCTGATCCAGCATGGCATCAACGTCAACGCCATCGCCCCCGGTGTGGTGGATGGTGAGCATTGGGACGGCGTCGACGCTCTCTTTGCCAAGTACGAGGGCAAGGCACCCGGCCAGAAGAAGCGCGAAGTGGGCGAGGCCGTCCCGTTCGGGCGGATGGGCCAGGCGCAGGATCTCGTGGGCATGGCCGTCTTTCTGGCCTCGTCCGAGGCCGACTACATCGTGGCGCAGTGCTTCAATGTTGACGGTGGACAATGGATGAGCTGATCCGCCTCTCTGAAGCGGCGCTGCCGAAGCTCCCGGCGCGCGTCGCGCGGCCGCTCTACGATCGGCGCGTCCTGACACCCGGGATCGTGCACATCGGCGTCGGCAACTTTCATCGCGCGCATCAGTCCTGGTATTTGCACCGTCTGATGCAGATGGGCGCGGCTGAGGATTGGGCTCTGCTCGGCGCGGGGGTGAGGGCCTACGACACTGAGATGCGCGAGAAGCTCCGCGCGCAGGATTGGCTGACGACACTAATCTCGCTCGATCCGGCGGACATGTCCGCGGAGGTCGTGGGCTCAATGATCGGGTATCTTCCAATTGAGGACGACAACGCCTCTCTGATTTCTCGGATGGCGGAACCTGCGATCCGGATCGTCGCGCTGACCGTGACGGAGGGGGGGTACTACCTCGATCCGGTCACGAAGGCCTTCGACGCAGATCACCCTGACATGCGCCATGACGCGGCGACCCCCGAGCGGCCGAAGACGGCCTTTGGCGCGATGGTCGCCGCACTCCGCCTCCGCCGTGACCGCGGCACGGGCCCCTTCACCGGTCTCAGCTGCGACAACCTCCTCGGCAATGGGCGAGTGTTGCGCCAGACGGTCGTCTCGCTGGCCCGCCTGTCGAACCCTGCGCTCGCCGAGTGGATTGAGGATAGCTGCAGTTTTCCGAACTCGATGGTCGACTGCATCGTTCCCGCGACCGGCGCGCGGGAGCGGGCGCTTGCGGCGAGTTTCGGCGTCGACGACGCCGCCCCCGTCACTCATGAGAGCTTTCGCCAATGGGTGATCGAGGACAGGTTCTGCGCGGGCCGCCCGGATTGGGACCGTGCCGGGGCCACGTTCTCCACCGACGTCCACGCCTACGAGACGATGAAGCTTCGGATCCTTAATGCCGGCCACCAGGTGATCGCCAACCCAGGCGAGATTCTCTCGGTCGAAACCATAGCGGAGTGCATGGCGCACCCGCTGATCCGCGGCCTCTTCGACAGGGTGCAGGACGAGGAGATTGCGCCGCAAGTCGAGCCCGTGCCGGACATGACGCCGACGCGCTACGTCGATCTGATCGCCAACCGGTTCGCAAACCCCGAGATCCGCGACACGACGCGGCGCGTCGCGTTCGACGGCGCCTCCCGACACACGGGCTTTGTTCTGCCGATGGTGCGCGAGCGGGTGGCCGCGGGCGCCCCGGTGGCCGGTCTTGCACTGGTCGAGGCGCTCTGGGCGCGTATGTGCGCGGGCGTGCGCGAAGACGGAACGGACATCGCACCGAACGATCCCGACTGGCCGCGGCTTCGCTCGGTCGCTGAGGCGGCCCGGGATGCGCCGGCGGCCTGGCTCGCCCAGCCGCAGATCTATGGCGAACTCGGCTCGGCGCCGGCCTTCGCCGACATGTTTCAGCGCTGGCTGCGCATGATCTGGCAGCGGGGCACTGCAGCCGCCCTGTCGCACTATTCCGAAGGGCGTGTGCCGTAGCGCGTGCCCGCCGATCTCTGCGCTTAACCCGAGTGTAACGTCGGAGCGGCATGCTGTTGCCGGGCGTCAGGGATTTCAAATGCACATTGCGGCTGCCACATATGAAGGTCCATGCACACGGTCCGCGATGGACCGCATGTCTCGGGATCTCCGTGCCGAGCTTGGCGGAGCACCTGACCTCTTGGTGGTCGCATACACCGTGCACCACGACGCACCGACCCTGCAGGCCGGTCTCGTGGCGGCCTTTCCCGGCACGGCCCTTCTCGGATCCTCCACCTGCAGGGGCGTGATTTCGAATGCGGGCGCCGTCGGGTTCGGGGCGCCGGCACTTGGGGTCTTCGCCCTTCGAAACCCCGACTGGGCGTTCGGTGCGGCCCATGCGGTGCAGGTCGGTGAGGACTGTATCGACGCTCTGACAGCGACTCTCATTCGCCGCGCGCAGGCGGATGCCGACCGTGTCGGCGAAGTGCCCGATCTGGTCTGGCTCCACGCGCGCCCCGGGATTGAGGAACGCGTGATTGCGGCCATCCGGGCCCAGCTCGGCTCCGAGGTTTTGATTTCCGGCGGATCCTCTGCGGATGAGACGATTGAGGGCAACTGGTCGGCCTTCGGCGCGGACGGGGCCGCCGGCATGGGCATCGGTCTGGCGCTTTTTTTCTGCGACGCAATGGTCACCCACCACTTCGAGAACGGGTATGTGCCGACCGCCCACAGCGGGATTGCCACCCGATCTGATGGCCGCCGCTTGCTTGAGATCGACGGCCGCCCGGCTGCCGAGGTCTACAACGCCTGGACGGGCGGCCTAATCGCCCCCGCTGCCGGCGATCCCGCCCGCTCGATTTTGGGGGAGGCGACATGGGCACCCCTTGGGAAAGTGCAAGGACAGATCCGGACAGACAGTCAGTCCTGGATTGACTACTTCTGCCTGGTCCACCCTGCGAATGTCGGGCCCGAGGGCGAGCTGATCCTCTTCGCCGATGTCGTCGAAGGGACGCATCTCACGTTGATGAGCGGCACGCGCGAGAACCTGACGGTGCGCCCCGCCTCCGTCGCCAATGCCGCGCTCACCCGCCATGTGGAGGCCGGCCACTCCGCCGATGGCGCATTGATGGTCTTCTGCGCGGGCTGCATGCTCGCGCTCGGCGACGACATCCGCCCGGCCGCCGACTACCTCCGCGCTGCCTATGGTGACACACCGTTCCTGACTGTCTTTACCTTTGGCGAGCAGGGCAGCTTTCTCAATGGAGAGCGTCAGCACGGCAATCTGATGATCTCGTCTTCGGTGTTTGGCGGCTGAGATGTCGGACACGCGGACCGACAGCGTCGAGGCGCTGCGCCAAGCGATCCTCGAGATCGACCATTTGCGCCAACGCGAAGTGGTCAACCGGCGCAATGTCGAGATGCTGCTCGACGGGTTGCAGCTTCTCTCGATCGCACGCTCCCACATGGACAGTCTCGAGAGTGTGCTCTCGATCCTCTTGCCGACGCTCTCCTGCGACGCCGTCTGCCTCGTCAGCCAGACTGAAAGAGGCCAGGTGGATGTGCTCGCGTCGACCGGGATGGCCACAACGCTGCCGGCGGAGGTGTCCGCGGGCCCTTTGATGCGGGCCTTTCAGGGCAAGGTCGTTGTGCTGAACGATGCGACGCATGCTGGATGCAAGGTCGGAGGGCAGGCAGCAGGCTCGGCCATCCTACAGCCCATTCTGCCGATTGAGCGCCCAACGGTTTTGATCTGCCTTGCAGAACGTCGGGCCGGCTTTGGGCTCGGCGACCGCGACAAGCTGCGGTTCTTTCTGCCGCTCGCATCTCACGGGATCCGGCACTCCGCCAAACTCACGGAGCTGCAGCGCGCGGTTGAGGAGCTTGAGCGGGCGCGCGTCGAAGCCGAGGCGGCGGCGCGCCGGGATGCGCTGACGGGCCTCGCCAACCGCAAGGGCTTTGACGAGGCCTTCTCCGAAATCCTCGCCTCGGACCGCGCGGACGAGCACTGCTGTGTGATCATCGACCTCGACGACTTCAAGCCGATCAACGACACCTTTGGGCACGACGCCGGTGACGCTGTCCTCATTGCCGCGGGGGAGCGATTTCAGAGCGCGCTCGGCGACGCCGTCTCCGTCGCCCGGATCGGCGGGGATGAGTTTGCGGCCCTGGTCGGTGGATTGCACTCCCGCGAGGCCTGCGTCGATGTCGGACGGCGTCTGGTTGCTGCGCTGGAGGAGCCCGTGGTTTTCAACGGACGCCGCCTCCACGTGCGCGCCAGCGTGGGGATCGCATACTTTTCCGATTGCGCGCAAAGCCTGCAGGAGATCGTCAGCGCCGCCGACCGGGCCATGTACACGATCAAGAGCGTCAAGGAGACCGACTTTTCGATCTACGATCCTGCAGAGCGCGCGGAAGAACTGACGGTCTTTGCACGGCAGAGGCTGCTCGAGGCGATCCGCACGTGGGAGCTGAAGCCGTTCTTCCAACCCAAGGTGTCCCTCACGACACGTGCCTTGACTGGGTTCGAGGCGCTCGCGCGGTGGGTGGACCGCGAGGGGGGCCTCCTGGAGCCGCGCCAGTTCCTCGGCGCAATCAAGGATCACGGGCTTCAGATCGACTTCACGGTCTCGATGGTCCGCCAAGTGATCGACGCAATGCGGCATTGGCGGGAGATTGCGCCCGAGACCACCAGCGTGGCTGTGAACATCCCCGAGGCGATCCTTGCGACGGAGCGTGGCTTGGAGGAGCTCCTCTGGCTGCTCGCCGATGACGGGCTCGGACGACACATCACCTGCGAAATCACGGAGGATGTGCTGATCGCCCGGGCGAACGACCGGATCCGACAGTCGATCCAGACGCTCCGCGAGGCCGGCTCGCGGATCTCGCTCGACGACTTCGGCACGGGGTACGGCTCGTTCCGGCACTTGCAGGAGCTTCAGGTCGATGAGTTAAAGATCGACGCAGAGTTCGTGGCCGGGATCGGCCGCGACCGCTCCGCCGAGATCATCATTGAGGGTTTCCTCGCGATTGCGCGTGGCCTCGATATCTGTGTGGTGGGCGAAGGGATCGAGACTGAAACCCAGGCACGGTTTCTGCGTCGTCGCCAGTGCCAGGAGGGACAGGGATATCTCTTCGGTCGCGCGGTCGAGGCCGCTCGTGTTCCGGATGTTCTTGACGGAGATATCGGCACGTCACGCCAAACCGCGTGATCCCCCAACGGCGCGCGGCGCTTCCGCCGCCTCGGCCCGCGGGATCGTCAGGCGAAAGCAGGCCCCCTTCTCCGTCGGCACCAACACGAGATCCCCGCCGAGAGCGCGGGCAATCTGCCGGCTGATCGGCAACCCAAGTCCGGCCGAGCCCGCCAGCGTCATCTCGCCCAGCCGCGCAAACTTCTCGAACACGTGCTCGCGGTGCTCCTCCGGGATCCCTGGACCGCGGTCGATGACATCAAGGGCGATCAGACCGTCTTGTTCGGACAGGGACAAGGCGACACTCGGATCGGTGGACGTGCCGTATTTGACCGCGTTGGAGATCAGGTTGATGATCACCTGCGCGAGCCGATTGATGTCGGCCCGCACGAGAACCTCGCCCGCATCGTCCGGCAGCTTAAGCCGAATGCCCTGAGCGTGGCGCAGACCCTCTGTCGCGCTGGCGGCGCGTTCAATGGCGGCCCGCATCGGCACCCTGTCGATGTCGAGCCGCGCGCGACCGCTTTCAAGAACCGAGAGATCGAGGATCTCGTCGAGGAGGCGGGTCAGGCGCTGGCTCTCTTCGTGAATAATCGTCAGAAAGCGCTGCGCGTCTCCGGCGTGCACATCGCCGTGGTCGCGCAGGATCTCCGCAAAGGCCCGGATCGAGGTCATCGGTGTCCGGAGTTCGTGGCTGACCTGCGAGAGGAACGCGTCCTTCTGCGCTGAGAGGGCGGTCAGGCGCGCATTCGCGGTGCGGAGCTCCGCCGCGGTACGCTCCAACACTTTGGACTGCCGCTCCAACCGGTGAGAGTACTCAACGATCTGCGCCGTCTCGTCGGCCATCCGGATCATCTGATCGACCGAGATCTGACCGCCCTTGGCGATTTGCGCGACCAGCGCATGGGCCGAGGCCGAGCCGACGGAGCCTGCAAGCTCGCGCTCGACCGCGAGAATGAGATCATCGTTTGCGTCGGGGAGTTGCTTGGCTGTGCCCTGCGCCTTGGCAATTCTGGCGAAGAGACGCCGCGCGGTCTCCGGCCCCAGAATGCGCGCCGCAAGGGCATAGAGATCCTCCGCCGTGGCGATCCGGCCTTGGTAGACCCGTGCCGGCGTGGTGGAAAACGCGTCAACGAAGGCGCGGGCTTGCGCCTGCTCGAGCGGGCTCTGCCGGCTGAGCATCGAGACGGCCACGAAAACGGCCGTGTTGAGGGACAGGGACCAGTAGACCGAGTGGACCAGCGGGTCGGTGATCGTGGATCCGAAAAGCGCGGTCGGTGTCAGCATCGAAAGGCCCCAAGGCCCGTCCGCCAACGTGTCGACCGAGAGGAACTGAGCGCCGAAGCTTGGCAGGAAGAGTGTCCACACCCAGACCGCAAGGCCCGTGAGAATACCGCTGATCGCGCCAGCGCGCGTCGCGCCGTGCCAGAAGAGGCCACCGAGCAGGGCGGGCAGGATCTGCGCAATCCCGGCAAACGCGCGGAGCCCGATCGAGGCGAGGCCACTCGCGCCTTGCGTTTGGAGAAAGTAGAGATAGCCAAAGCACATGATCACGGCGATGGCGGTGCGCCGGCTGGTCAGGATCGCGGCCCTCAGATCACCGGAGCTCGGCGTGGGATGGAGCCGCAGCCAGATGGGCACTGCGATGTGATTTGAGACCATAGTGGAGAGGGCGATCGTCGAGACAACGACCATCGAGGTCGCGGCCGAAAACCCGCCGAGATACGCAAAGAGCGCCAACCCCTCCTGCCCGAAACTGAGCGGCACAGTCAGCACGTAGAGATCGGGGTTGGACCCCTCGGGGAGCTGTACGGCCCCGGCAAGGGCAATCGGCAGCACAAAGAGGCTGATCAGCAGGAGATAGGTCGGGAAGGCCCAGGCGGCCGTGGCCAGGTGCCGCTCTGCGCTGTTCTCGACAACCACAACCTGGAACATCCGTGGCAGGCAGATGATCGCCGTGGCCGAGAGGAAGGTGAGGGTGGCCCAGCGCGGCGTGAAAACGGGTTCCGAGGGCAGGGCCAGCGGTGGTCCAGAGGTCGCGACCACGACAAAGAGACCGACCGCGAGGAGCGCGCCGAGCTTCACCACGGCCTCGACGGCAATCGCGGCGACAACGCCCGGATGCCGCTCATTCGCGTCGATCCGCCGTGTGCCGAAGAAGATGGCAAAGAGCGCGAGGCCCGCCGCAAAGGAGAGCGCCGTCAGCGTCCGGGGCGGGGCCGCCCCGCCATCGGACGTGGTTAACGCATCGAAGGAGAGGGTCAGCGACTGCAACTGGAGCGCGATGTAAGGCGTTGACGCGAGCAGGGCGAGCAGCGTCACGAGAACGCCGAGCGCGCTCGACTTGCCATAGCGGGAGGAAATGAGATCGGCGATCGAGGTGATCCGCTCGGCCCGACCGATCCGAACGAGCTTTCGCAGTAGCACCCACCAGCCGAAGAAGACCAGCGACGGGCCGATGTAGATTGCCGCGAACTCAAGCCCACTGCGTGCGGCGGAACCGACTGCGCCGTAAAAGGTCCAGGCCGTGCAATAGACCGAGATCGACAGAGTGTAGACGAGCGGCGAGCGGATCCAGGTGAGTTGACCTGCCTCCGCACGACGCTCCGCCCAGGCCGCGACCCAGAAGAGAAGCGTCGCGTAGAGAACAGAGACCGCGACCAACCCCGGGACGGTGAGCGCCAAGCCCTAGTCCTCGGCGGAGAGACGCAGCGACACCCGCGCGGTGAGCAGGATTAGGCCGGCCCAAGCGAGAAAGAGGTACAAAAACCCGAAAGGAACCGGTCCGAGAACGCCAAGACCCGCAAACGCGTCGACCACGGGCGAGGCCAGGAGCAGCACTCCGAGGGCAGGCAGGGCCGCAGCCGCATCTTCGCGCCGCCGTCGCAGCCAACTGGCCTCGGCGCCGTCGGATGGCGGCGCGCTCACGCGACGCCCGCCAGGCGCCGCACGGTTTGGACCACTTCTGCATTCGAGAAGGGCTTCGTGATGAACGCGCTGACCCCAAGATCCTCGGCGGTCTGTCGATCCCGCTCGCGGCCTTTGGCGGTCAGCATCAACACCGGCAGGCCGGGCTGCGTGCCGGCGCGCACGTCACGGAGCACATCATAGCCCGACCGGTTGGGCAGCATAACATCGAGGATCATCACATCGAACGGTCGCCGTCCCAGCGTTTCGACCACGCGCGCGCCGTCGCGCTCGACCGCGACATCGAAGCCGGCGTGATCGAGAATAAACCGCAGAGCATCCGCAATGTTCGGCTCGTCCTCGACAATCAGGACATTTGAGGTCACGTGTCCCTCCCTTCACGCGGCCTTTTTTAGTGCCGCTTATTCAGTCACCATATCGGCCGAGCGGTCTCATTGTCACGTGTCATGTGCTGACAGTGCGCCGCAGGCTCAGCGGTGCTGCTCGCCTGCAAGAATTGCGGCGAGGCCGCTCTTGTAGTCGGGAAAGGCGAGGCGGACGCCGAGCTCCGACTTGATGCGCTGGTTCGACACGCGCTTGTTGTCGGCATAAAAGCTCCGCGCCATCGGGGAGAGATCGGCGGCCTCAAAGTCGATCACCGCCGGCGGTTCGATGCCGAGGAGATGCGCGGCGTGCGCGATGACGTCTTGGGGGGGCGCCGGCAGATCGTCGGCGACGTTGTAGGCCCTCCTCGGATTGGGCCGCGCGATCGAGGCTTCGAGAACGGTCGCGATGTCGTCGACATGGATCCGGCTGAAGACCTGACCCGGTTTGACAATGCGCCGCGCCGTGCCGTCGCGGAGTTTGTCAAAGGC
>JBCCWM010000129.1:0-11054 GCA_039193505.1 Pseudomonadota bacterium
GGATCCGTCGGCGTGTCGGCGTCCGGCGAGGTGAACCGCGCGAAATACCACGAGCTGTCGACAAACGTGTCCATCGTGTCGGTCTCGCGCCGGGCGGGGCCACCGCAGACGGGGCATGTGGTCTGCGACCAGGTCGGATGGCGGGCCAGCGGGTTGCCGGGGATCGAGATGTCCACATCGTCCGGCAGGCGGATCGGCAGGTTCTCCCGCTTCTCAGGAACGACCCCGCACCTCTCGCAGTGCACAACCGGGATCGGCGCGCCCCAATAGCGCTGACGGCTGACCCCCCAGTCGCGGAGCCGGAATTTGGTGACCCCCTCACCGAGGCCACGACCCTCCGCAAAGGTGATCGCGCGGTCGATCGCCTCCGTTCCGGTCATGTCCGGCCCTCCGTCGAGGGGGCGCACAAATGTCACGGACTGTGTCTTTGGCGGCACATAGGCTTCGTCGATCACATCGGGGGCATCAGCGCTCGACTTGAAGACATCGATCACCGGCAGATCGTACTTTCGCGCGAAGTCGAGGTCACGCTGGTCATGCGCCGGACAGCCGAAAATCGCCCCCGTGCCGTAGTCCATCAGGATGAAATTCGCGACCCAGATCGGCAGCGTCCAGTCCGGATCGAGCGGGTGGCGCACGCGGAGGCCGGTGTCAAAGCCCCGCTTCTCGGCGGTCTCCAAGGCCTCCTCGGAGGTGCCGATGCGGCGGCACTCCTCCGCAAAAGTCGCGAGATCACCTTTGGTTTCAGCAAGCTTCAACGCCAGCGGGTGGTCGGGCGAGATCGCGGCAAAACTCGCCCCGAGGAGGGTGTCCGGACGCGTCGTGTAGACCTCGAGCGCCGCGTGACCCTCCGGCCCATCCACCACGTCAAAGGAAAACTGAAGCCCCCGGCTCTTCCCGATCCAATTGGCCTGCATCAGCCGCACTTTGTCGGGCCAGTTCTCCAGACCGTCGAGCGCTGCCAAAAGATCGTCCGAGACATCCGTGATCCTGAAGAACCACTGCGTCAGCTCACGCCGCTCAACCAGCGCGCCCGAGCGCCAGCCGCGCCCGTTCTCCACCTGCTCATTGGCGAGCACGGTCATGTCGACCGGGTCCCAGTTTACAACCGCAGATTTACGAGCAACGAGACCCGCCTCAAGGAAATCGAGAAAGAGGCGTTGCTGCTGGCCATAGTATTCGGGGTCGCATGTCGCGAATTCACGGCTCCAGTCGATGGAGAAGCCAAGCGGCTTCATCTGGTCGCGCATGTCCGCGATATTCTGGCGGGTCCAGACGCCAGGATGCACGCCCTCGCGCATCGCGGCGTTCTCAGCCGGCATCCCAAACGCATCCCAGCCCATCGGATGCAGAACAGCATGGCCTGTCGCGCGCTTGTACCGCGCGATGACGTCGCCCAACGTGTAGTTCCGAACGTGCCCCATATGGATCCGCCCGGAAGGATAGGGGAACATCTCGAGCACGTAGTACTTTGGCTTTTCTGGATCGCGACGCGCCTTGAACACTGCGTCGTCGTCCCAGATCTTCTGCCACTTTGGCTCGATCTCTCGGCTGTTGAGGCGAGACATGAATTGACCTTCAGCGGCGATCGAGTTCGGCGACCCGTATCTGACGGGCGCGGGTCAGGATCGCATCCTCGACCGTGCGCGCAATCTCGTCGGAGACCGCGACCGCACGTCCGCCCTGCTGGCGGAACACGGCGACCCGCAGCGCCCGAGCGTCAAGCGCCGGGTCGCTGATGTAGACAGTCATCCGATAGGGTGTCGCCGCGCCGTTGACCCGGCCCCAGCCGGTTGTGATCACGCCGGAAAACGGGTCCGCCGCCTCGATCGGCAGGATCGAGAGCGTGTCGAGGGAGGCGGTCCAAAGATACCGGTTGACGCCCAGGGTGACGTTCGAGTCCGTCGATCCCCCGAACAAGCTGAAGATGCCATCCCCCTCGGTCCGGTAGACCTCCGGGATGTTCTGACGCTGCGCTTCGATGCGCGCCTGACGGTCTTCGGACGTGCCGCCGCAGGCAGCAAGGACGAGCAGAGTGCCAAGAACAGGCAAGGGGTGGCTTGGCGTCTTCACGTGAGACCTCCGGCGGCGGGGCAAGCCCTCAAATGTGTACCGGAGAGGGGGTGGGGCGACAAGGCCCAGAGGCGCGCGGCGCCCTCTCGGCACTGTGTCGTGTCTGCATCATGATTCTACGGCGGATTTGGCTTTCATGCATTTAGATTGAATGCGTCCGCGCTTCTGCTCCATTGGGTCCGTACTCGTCCGGGTGGCCCTGGATGGAGGGTACCCAAACAACAAGGAACTGAGGGACACGATGAAAAACGTTCTCTTCGCAACCACGGCGCTCGTGGCGTTCGGCGGGGCAGCGGCCGTCGCGCAGGAGATCCCCGCCAGCCTGACCGTCTCCGGCGGTGCTGAGCTTGGTATCTCTTACACCGATTTTGACGCAGACAGCGGCACGCCCGGCGATGACCTGCCGAACGACGGCTTCGACTTCGTGGCCGACTACGGCATCGACTTCACCTTCAATGCCACGTCGAATTCGGGGATTTCGTTCGGCGCAAATGTCGAAGTTGAGAACAACGGTACCAGCGGCGACGACATCGACGACCTGAACGTTTTTGTGTCCGGCGCGTTTGGTACACTGACGCTCGGCGATATCGACTCCGCATACGATGCTGCCACCGTCGGCATCCAGACCGGCGGTCTTGCCGACGAGGCAGACGACTACTTCTCGGATTCCGGCCTTGATGGATCGGCAACCGGCAACACGATCCTGCGGTACGACTACACCGTGTCTGGGTTCACGCTGTCGGCCGGCATCGAGCTCAGCGACAATGATGAGATTTTTGATCCCATCGTCTCCGGTGGTATCGATTACTCGGGCTCCTTCTCCGGGGTCGGTCTCTCCGTCGGTCTTGCTGTGCAAGGGACGTCGACCGACAGCCCTGGTGTTCTTGGTGACGGGGATCACACTTTGATCTCCGTGTCAGCGCGTGCGGAGTTCGGCTCCATCGGTGTGAACGGTTTCTTCGAGAACTGGGATGCTCCGGACGATGCCTTTTTCGAGGACTTCCAAACCTATGCGGGGTCGGTTGACTACTCCGCGGGTCCGATCACAGTCGGTGCAAACGTCGTGATCCGCGACGGCGACAACGTCGACAACCAGTCGTTCGGTGCGTTTGCCGACTATGACCTCGGTGGCGGTCTTGCGATCGTTGCTGCCGTCGGGTTCTCGAACGCAATCATTCCGGCCGGCGGTGAGAGCTACGCCGACTCTGACATTTTCGCAAATGATGGAGACGACTCGGTCCGCGCCGGTCTCGGCTTCTCGATGTCCTTCTGATCTCGAGTTGGTCAGATAAGCGGAAGAGCGGGTGGTGACACCCGCTCTTTTTTTGTTTCAGAAGCCGGCGTGTGTGCGGACCGAGGTGTGTGAACGCTACTCAGCGGGAAGGGCCGATCGCTCCGGGGTGTATCCGCCGATGCGACGTTCGAGGATGCCCCGAAGGCGGGCGTCGTCGGTTGCGGTGACGGCCGCTTCCAGATCGCTGAGCGCCGCTGCGGTTTCGACTTCGGAAAGGTGCGCCTCAGCCGCGCGGAGGATCTTGGGGTGGGGCGTCGGGATGACGTCGTCGCCGATCAACAGCTCCTCATAGAGCTTCTCGCCTGGGCGGAGGCCCGTCACGCGGATCTCGATATCGCCATCGGGTGTTGCCTCGTCGCGCACCGTGCGGCCGGAGAGCTCGATGAGACTGCGGGCCAGGTCGCGGATTTTGACCGGAGCGCCCATATCAAGAACGAAGACCTCTCCGCCCGCCGCAAAGGAGCCGGCTAGAAGGACGAGCTGCGCCGCCTCCGGGATCGTCATGAAGTAGCGCGTCACGTCGGGATGGGTCAGGGTCACGGGTCCACCCGCCTCGATCTGCGCCCGAAAGAGCGGAATGACCGACCCGGAGGAGCCGAGGACGTTGCCGAACCGCACCATCGTCAACACCGTGCCGCGCGCCCGCGTCTGGCGATCCTGAACCACAAGTTCAGCCATCCGCTTCGTGGCCCCCATCACATTGGTCGGCCGGACCGCCTTGTCGCTCGAGACCAGGATGAAGCGCTCCACCCCCGCTGCGAGACAGGCATCGGTCAAGGTGCGGGTCCCGAGGACGTTGTTCCGCGCGCCCTCGACCGCGTTGTCCTCGAGGAGGGGCACGTGCTTGTAAGCCGCGGCGTGCAGCACGATCTCCACCCCGTGCGCAGCGAGGGTGTGGGCCACCGCGCGCTCATCCGTGGCCGAGCCGAGAACGGGCACAAGCTCCGTCCAACTCGCCGCAGCGCTGGCGCGGAGCTCCATCTCAATCGTGTAGAGAGCGTACTCGGAGATCTCAAAAAGGACGAGGCGCGCCGGACGTGCGACCAGCACCTGGCGGCAGAGTTCTGATCCGATCGACCCGCCCGCGCCCGTGATCATCACGGTTTTGCCGGTATAGGCACTGGCGACCTCGGGGCTCGCCAGGTCGACGCGGTCGCGTCCGAGCAGGTCATCCGCCGAGACCGGTCGTAGCTGATCGCTCAGCGCCCGGCCGTCGAGCATCTCTTCGAATGAGGGCAGCGTTTGCACGTCAACCGACTGCGCCTTCAAACGCTCGACGATGCGCTGGCGCTTTTGCGGCGACGCCGATGGCATCGCCAGAATGGCGCGGCGCACGCCCCGGCTGGCCACAAGCTCCGGCAGACGCTCCGGCGGATAGACGCGGAGGCCGCTCACCGCCACCCGGGCAAGCGCGGCATTGTCGTCCAGAAAGGCCACCGGGCGGACATCGCGGTCGGTTCGAAGGGCCGCCATCAATTGCTGCCCGGTTGCGCCCGCGCCGTAGATCACGACGGGGATCCGGGCGGCGCCCTCGCTCCGCTCCATCAGCTCGATCAGGGTCAGCCGGCCGATCACGGCCAGGGCCAGGAACACCGCCCCCCAAATCCCGGGGATCGAGCGCGGGAGGCCGAACGCGAGGCTCGCATTCAAAACGGCGCAGACCACGGACATGATGAAGGCAAAGCGCAGAAGCCGGAGGATCGCACGCCCCTCAAAACTGCGGAGCACGATCCGCGGGATGCCGAGCGTCCAGGCATAGGCCATCCCGATCAGCGGCATCAGGACAAAGAGGCCCCAGCCCTCAGCCCAGTAGCGATCGGGCCAAAGCTCCCCCAGGCGGAGTTGCAACGCGATCCAGAGGCTCGCGACCATCGCAAGACCGTCGAGCGCCAGCAGGATCGCGGCCTTCTGCCCCCGCGTCAGTCTGTTGTGCAGATCGCCCATACCGCCTTTCCGAACGTCTCCGCGCCGCGCGTCAACCCCTAGGGCGGGAATCAAGCAAAAATGCGACGTGGCCCGCCGAGACAGAGTGGGCGTGAAATCCCTCTAAAAAGCGTGAACGACCTCTCGCCCGGCGCGCGCGAGCCGCATCCACGGTTTTTCGACAATACAGGTGATTTTCGGCGCTTTTGGGCCCGTAATCGGCGGAAAACGGCCGCAACTGCCCTTTGACGCGGCGCACCAGACTGCTAAAGGGCGCCCGACAGACCGCACAGGACAGACGCATGACCACCCCGTACACGATGCCCATCCCCGAGCTTTACGTGAGCCATGAGAGCGCAGCGAAGCTCAAGAAAGACGCGGGCGAGATGCTCTCCTGGGATCTGAGCCCCCGCCAGATCTGCGATCTTGAGTTGCTGATGAACGGGGGGTTCGCGCCGCTCAAAGGGTTCATGGGGCAGGCCGACTACGAGCGTGTGCTCACCGACATGCGCCTCGCCGATGGGACGCTCTGGCCGATGCCGATCACGCTCGACGTGAGCGAGACCTTCGCCGAGAAAGTCGCGCCCGGCACCGACATCGCGCTCCGCGACCCTGAGGGCGTGATCCTCGCGATCCTCTCGGTCTCGGACAAATGGGTGCCGGAAAAGTCGCGGGAGGCCGCCGCTGTCTTTGGCGCGGACGACCGCGCACATCCGGCCGTCACGTATCTCCATGAGCGTGCGGGGGCCGTCTATCTCGGCGGCCCGATCACAGGGATCCAGCCCCCGGTTCACTATGACTACCGCGCGCGGCGCGACACGCCGAACGAGCTTCGCGCGTTCTTCCGCAAGATGGGCTGGCGCCGGGTCGTGGCCTTCCAGACCCGCAACCCGCTCCACCGCGCTCATCAGGAGCTGACGTTCCGCGCGGCGAAAGAGACGCAAGCGAACCTCCTCATCCACCCCGTCGTCGGCCTGACAAAACCGGGTGACATCGACCATTTCACCCGCGTGCGCTGCTATGAGGCCGTGCTCGACAAATATCCCGCGGCGACCACGTCCCTCTCGCTCCTCAATCTTGCGATGCGGATGGCCGGCCCGCGGGAGGCCGTCTGGCACGGGATCATCCGCAAGAACCACGGCTGCACGCACATGATCGTCGGGCGAGATCACGCGGGCCCCGGCAAGAACTCTGCCGGCGAGGACTTCTACGGGCCTTACGACGCGCAGGACCTCTTCAAGGCGCATGCAGACGAGATCGGCATCGAGATGGTGCCCTTCCGGCACATGGTCTACGTGCAGGAGCGCGCGCAGTACGAGCCGGCCGACGAGGTCGAGAAGGGCATGACCGTCCTCAACATTTCCGGAACGGAGCTCCGCCGCCGCCTGGCCGAGGGGCTCGACATTCCCGACTGGTTCTCCTTCCCCGAGGTGGTCTCGGAACTCCGCCGGACGCGCCCGCCCAAGTCGAAGCAAGGCTTCACGGTGTTCTTCACCGGTTTCTCCGGCTCCGGCAAATCGACCATCGCCAATGCCGTCATGATCAAACTGATGGAGATGGGCGGGCGGCCCGTCACCCTCCTCGACGGCGATGTGGTCCGGAAGAACCTCTCGTCCGAGCTTGGCTTCTCAAAGGAGCACCGCGATCTCAACATCCGCCGGATCGGCTACGTCGCATCCGAGATCACCAAGAATGGCGGGATCGCGATTTGTGCGCCGATCGCCCCCTATACCGCCACCCGCAAGGCCGTGCGAGAGGACATCGAGCACTACGGCACCTTCGTCGAGATCCACGTGGCCACCCCGATCGAGGAATGCGAGCGGCGCGACCGCAAGGGCCTCTACAAGCTGGCGCGCGAGGGCAAGATCAAGGAATTCACTGGGATCTCAGACCCTTATGAAGTGCCTGAGGGCCCGGAACTGGTGCTCGACACGACCAATCTTGAGGTCGACTACTGCGCGCAACAGGTGATCCTGAAACTCGAAAGCCTCGGCCTGATCGCCGCATGACGCGCGCCCGGGCAAGGCGCTGGCCTTTGTCCGGGTTTCCTGGTCTGGTGGCTTCAAGAACTCGAACGGGGCGGGCGATGTGTGCGGATTGAGCAGGCGCTTTTGGGCTGTCCTTCTTCTCGGCGCGCTCCTCGCGCCCTCCGCCTCGGCATTCGAGCTCTTCGGAGTGCGCATCTGGGGCGGAGAGGAGGAGGAGGCGTCCGGCGTCGAGATCCTGGACCCGCTCCCCTATGAGGTTGTGACGAACCTCGACGCGGACGGCCTCGACGGGCAGCTCCGCGGCGTGTCCCAGCTGTTTCAGCGCCGCGACCAGCCGGCCTCCGGGGCTGCGGGCCTCATTGTCACGGCGAAGGGCGACTACCGCCGGATCCTCGCGCAGCTCTACACGAACGGGTATTACGGAGGCGCGATCTCGATCCGCATCAACGGGCGCGAGGCGTCGACCCTGGCCAACACGGATCCCGTCAGCGCGCCCGCCCGGGTTGAGCTCGCGGTGGAGCGCGGACCCCGCTACACCTTTGACGACATTCTCCTCGAAAACCCGCCGGCCCGGTACCGGCTCGGCGACCGGGGCCGGCCGGGACAGGTCGGACGCACGCTGGAGGCCGGACGCGACGCGCGCGCAGACGTGATCGACGAGGTCGGTGAGGAGGCGATCGAGCTCTGGCGCGGTCAGGGCCACCCGCTCGCCGCCGTCGGGGACCGCGAAGTGATTGCCGACCACGTCGCGCAGACCATCGACACCCGCATCACCTTCGACCCGGGTCCCAAGGCGCGCATTGGCAGCCCGGAGATTTCGGGCTCCGAGCGGGTCAAGGCGAGCTTCATCCGCCACATGGCCGATCTCGAGGGGCGGGAGAGCTTTTCGCCGGTGGTCCTCGACGGCGCGCGGCGGCGACTGAACGGGCTCGGCACCTTCTCGTCGGTCCGGATCCTGGAGGGTGAGAGCGTCGTGGGTGACGAACTCCCCACCGCGATCGAGGTCTCGGACCGCCGCCCAAGGCGCTTCGGCGTCGGCGCAACGTATTCCAGTGTCGACGGCTTCGGGGTGGAGGGGTTCTGGCTCCACCGCAACCTTTTCGGGCGGGCGGAGCGGCTGCGCTTCGACGCTGAGCTCGGCGGGATCGGCGACACCACGGATCTGGCGGATTATGACTACCGTCTTGGAACAAGCCTCCGCTTGCCCGGCTTTCTCGACCCCGAGAACACGCTGACCTTCTCCCTCGACGCGGAGCGGAACGTGTTCGACATTTTCCGCGAGCGCAGTCTCGAGTTCAGCCTCGGGCTCGAGCGGCGGGTCTCGGATGAGCTGACGCTGACCGGCGACGTCGGTGTCGACTTTTCCGATGTCGATGACGAACTCGGCGATCGTCAGTTCTTGACAGTCTACACCGAGGGCGGCGTGATCTATGACCGCCGCGACAACCCTGACGATGCGACGCGCGGCTACTACCTCTCGGCAACGGCGCGTCCCTTTTACGAGCGCGAGTTCGACACGACGGCGGCCTCAATGGTGGTGGAGGCGCGCGGCTTTCTCTCCTTCGGGCAGACCCGTGCAACGGTGATCGGCGCCCGGGTCGCGCTCGGCACGCTCGCCGGCGGCACTGCGGCGGAACTTCCCCCCTCCGAGCTCTTCTTTACCGGCGGGGGCGGCGCGGTGCGCGGCTACGGCTTCAACTCCATCGGCACCCGCGCGTCCGACGACACGCTCGGCGGTCTCTCGCTCTTTGAAGCGTCGGTTGAGTACCGCCAATCGGTCGGCGACCGCTTCGGCGTGGTCGCCTTCGCCGATGCAGGACAGGTCGCAGATGAGCGGAGCCCATTCGACGACCTCGACCCGCGATACGGTGTCGGCCTCGGCGTCCGCTTCCGCACCGGGCTCGGCCCGATCCGGCTCGACGTCGCCACACCGCTCGCGCCCCGCAACGAAGATCCGACGGTTGCCTTCTATGTCGGCATTGGGCAGGCCTTCTGATGCGCCGCCTGCTGCTTGTGCTCCTGCTCCTGGCCGCGCCGCTCCTCGCCCAAGACGAGGAGCGGGACAATGGCTTTCTGATCAACCTCCTTGAGGATCAGCTCTCGACGGAGACGCGCAAGATCCGGCTCTCGGGCATCGAGGGCCTCCTGTCGAGCGCTGCCCAGGTTGAGCGCATCACGATCTCCGACACCGAAGGCATCTGGCTGCAGATCGACAATGCACAGATCGTCTGGTCGCGCGCCGCCCTTCTGCGCGGGCGCGTGGAGGTCGAGACGCTGGCGGCCGAGCGCGTGTCGATCCCGCGCGGTCCTCTGCCCGCGGGCGGCCCGGCGCTTCCGCAGGCGGAGCCGACGCCGTTTCGCCTCCCCGACCTCCCGGTCTCGGTCGATCTCGGCGCGCTCGAGATCGGACGCGTGGTCTTTGGCGCGGATCTGTTCGGGCTTGAGGCCGAAATGGAGGTTGCGGGCAATCTCACGCTTGCCGGCGGTGCACTCGACGCCGGTCTCGAGATGACGCGGCTCGACGGGCCGGGAGGCGCGCTCCGCCTCGAGGCCGGGTTCGACAATGCCGATGCGCGGCTCCGGCTCGACCTGGCCCTGGAGGAGCCCGCGGGCGGGATCGTTGCAAACGCGCTCAACCTCCCCGGCCAACCCGAGGTCGACCTCGCCCTGGCGGGCGACGGCCCGCTCGACGCGCTCGAACTGGCGCTAAACCTCGATGTCGCCGGCGCCCGGACAGTTGAGGGGAGCCTCACGCTCGACGAGACGGCTGCAGATGCGCGGCGCTTCGAGGCGGAGGTGCGCGGCGAACTCACCCCGCTCCTCGCCCCCGATGCGCGCCAGTTCTTCGAGGGCGAGACCCGGCTCGCGCTTGTCGGCGAAGCGCGGGAAAGCGGCGAGACGATCATCGAAGCGTTGACTGTGCAGACGGCGGTCCTCGACCTCTCGGGCTCACTCGAGACGCAAGCGGGCGGGTTTCCCGAGACGATCCGCCTTGCGGGGGCGCTCGCGACGGCCGATGGCAGCAGAGTGACCCTGCCCGGGGGGACGGTAAGCCTCGAGCGGGCCGATCTCGACGTCGTCTTCGGGACTGGGCGCACGTGGACGGCCGAGATCCGGGCGGAGGCGGTCGAGACCGCAGATCTCACCATTGGCGAGGCACGTCTCAGTGTGGACGGCGTCCTTGAGAATGCGGACGACCCGACGTCGCGGGCGATCTCGGCCCGGATCTCGGCCGCGCTCGCGGAGCTCGACGCCGACGCGCCCGAAGTGCGGGCCGCCCTCGGCCCCCGCATCACGCTCACGTCGCGCCTAGACTGGCAGGCGGGCACCCCGTTTCGTCTCGGTGAGACGCGGCTCTCCGGCCGAGGTCTCGAGGCCCGGATCGAGGGCGACGTCGACGACGGCGTCTTCGACGGCCGTGTCGAGGCCGCCATTGTCACGCTCACGCCCTTCTCCGGGATCGTGGGGCGCGACATCGCGGGCGCCCTCTCCTTTGCGGCGACCGGCCAGGTCGAGCCGCTCGCGCGGACGTTCGATCTGGTTCTGTCGGGGGAGGCGGGCGACTTCCAGCTCGGCGATCCCCGCCTCGATGGCCTCCTCTCCGGCGAGACCACTCTCGCCGGCCGGATCGCGCGCACGGCGGATGGCGTGCGCGCCACGGGCTTCCGGCTCGGCAATGCGCAGGCGGAAGTGACGCTCGACGGGGTCTACGCAACCGCTGCCACCGATATGGGTCTCGCGGCCCGCCTGTCAGAGGTTGGTCTGCTGACATCGGA
>JBCCWM010000130.1:0-11025 GCA_039193505.1 Pseudomonadota bacterium
CACAAACCGGTATCTCCGTCAGCGATACGTCCAGCCCGGCACACCGACCCATGGTCGCTCTCCCCACGGCTCTCATTGGTGAAGTCAGACCATCCGCACCAAAAACGCCCGGCGAAAGCGACCGCCGCAAACACGCCAGGTGGATTGACATCCCTCGGAACTTTGATGCGAACTGTTTGGATTGCTGAAGGCTGGATTTGTAATTGTTTTACGAACGGCGGCCCTTATGGGAGGTGTTTCAGTTCTAGCTTCGGGTCGACATGTTACTCCGCACTGCCCTGATCCTGGCCCTCCCTCTCCTTGCGCTCCCGGCCGTCGCGGAGCGTCTCGAAATCTGGATGGATGCCGACTTTTCGATTCAGTCGCGCTCGGCTGAGATGATCGAGCTCGGCGTGGCTGCCGCGCTGAGTGAGGTCGACAACCGGATTGCAGGGCTGCCCGTCGACATCGTTCGCCGCGATCACCGCGGCAACGCAAAACGCTCTTTTGCGACACTCCGCCTCTTCTCCGAAAGCACGCACGGATTGAGTGTGATCGGCGGCATCCACTCGCCCTCCTACATCACGTACCGGGACGAGATCAACGCCGCGCGCGTGCCACTCCTGTTGCCCTGGTCTGCCGGTGGTCCGATCACGCGTGCCGCCACCGACGACAACTGGATCTTTCGACTGTCGGTCGATGACTGGAAGGCCGCGCCGTTCCTCGTGGATCAAGCGCTCGCGGACGGCTGCACGTCCGTCGCGCTGGTGATGCTGAACTCTGGGTGGGGGCGCGCCAACCTCGCTGGCATGAAGGATGCCCTGTCGCTGCATGGCCATGTTCCGGCTGTGGACGTGCTGTTGGACCTTGTTGCGTCGCCGGCGCATATCGGGTCGGTCGTTAACACAGTCGTGCAGTCAGGCGCCGACTGTGTGCTTCTGACATCGGTGACAGAGAGCGGGGCCGCCCTCGTCAATTCCTTCGCGTCTCAACCGAAGGCTATACGGATCTACAGCCATTGGGGAATCCTGGGGGGCGGCTTTGCCGAACTTGCGCCGGCAGCCGCGCGTGACGCTGTTTCGCTCCGCGTCTTGCAGACGTGCGGGCTCCGCATTGAGGCGGCGGGCAGCGCGTCGCTCAGAGCCGCCCTCCAAAGCGCAGAAGTGGGCGGTGTCGTGATCAGCAGGTTGCAGAACCTGACCGCGCCCACCGGGTTTGTGCACGCCTACGACCTGACCCGCATTCTGATCTCCGCGGGGGAGCAAGCCGCCGAAACGACGGCATGGTCCGGGTCTATCGAAGATCGGCGAGCGGCCCTTCGCGCCGCTTTGCAGCGCCTGGAGAGGCCTGTCGAGGGGATCCTCGGCACCTATGCGCCGCCGTTCGAGCCTTACCAGATGGGGCGGATCGATGCGCACGAGGCGCTTGGGGTTGACGATCTCTGTCTTGCCGCCTTCGACCGCACCGGGCACCTCGTGGACGCTCCGCGCGGAGTGCGATGATCAACAGGTTCAGTCCAGTGTCGCTCCCCCGCGCCTTTGCGGTGCTCGTCGGTGCCTCCCTCGTCGTGGCTGTCCTGGCGTCGAGCGCTGCCGTCTGGCTGACGGTGCGACCATTTTTGAGCGAGCTCCAGGCGGAGGCGGTCACCGCGCAAGCCTCCGACCGCGCCAATCTCGTCGAGGATTGGCTCGGCGACCATGTCCAGCTTCTGGCCTACCTCAACGCGCACCCAGAAGTCATCTCGCTGGCCATCGGCAACGTGGTGGATGGATCGTCGCTTCGACGCTTCGTTCGCCGCGCCATGACAACGCCGGACGTGCAGCGCGTCACACTCTACGACGCGCTTCTGGAGAGCGTCTTCGTGGAGGATCTGGCCGCCGATCAGCCGCCGGCGGTGCCGCCGGCAAAGCCGACATTGGCCGCCGTCCTCGAGGGCGAGCGCGCAACGACGATTGCGGTTGGCCCCAACACCGGCAGTGGCGATGTGGTCTCCGTTCAGATCATTGAACCGGTCTACCGCGAAGGGTTCGTCGAAGCGGCGCTGGTCGCGGACCTGACCCTCGATCTCCAGGCGCTTCTCCCGCCCTCGCCGCTGATTGCCGATGCCGCACTTCTGACGACGCCCCCCGGTCCGGCCCAGTCGACCGACGGCTTGGTCTTTGCCCAGGTCGGCGCGTTCGACGTGTGGCTGGCGCTTCGCGCCGCGCCGGGTCAAGTGGCAGGCCTCGGGGAGCAGCTGATCACCCGTGTGGCGGCGACGGTCGGTGCAGCGCTACTCCTGACATTTGGCCTTCTGGCGCTCGCCGGGCTCTGGTCCATTGTCGGGCCTCATGTGGCGCTCCAACGATCGGAGGAGGCGCTGCGGCTCCAAAAGCAGCAACTTGAGGAACTCGCCGCCATCGCCCGCAACGCACAAGACGCCATTTGCGTCATCGATCTCGACCTCGCCATCAGCTGGGTCAATCCGAGCTTCGAGAAGCTGACGGGCCGCCGCGCGGGCGACCTGATCGACCGGAACCCGGGCCTCCTGCTCCGCGGGCCGGAGACCGACGCCGATGCCGCCGAAATGCTCGACACCGCGATGGCGGGTTGCGAGCCCGCAGCGGTCGACATCGTCAACTATGATGCCGAGGGCACTCCCTACTGGGCGCATGTGACGATAACCCCGCTCTTCGACATGTCGGGCCGTCACTACGGGTTCGTGTCCGTCGCGCGCGACATCACCGAACGAAAGCGCCAGCATGCGGCCCTCCTGAAACTCAACGAGGAGATTGCCCATCGCGCGAACCACGATTCGCTCACCGACTTGCCCAACCGCAGCGCCATCGACGCAGCCCTCGACGCGCGGCTCGAGGAAGACGATCCCAACGTGACGCTCGTGCGCATCGACCTTGATCACTTCAAGTACGTCAATGACACGCTTGGTCATGATGCGGGGGATCATGTCCTGTGTGTGGTGGCAGACGTTTTGCGAAACGAGACCGCGCCCGGCCAGCTTCCGGCGCGCGTGGGCGGCGACGAGTTTGCCGTGCTCATGGCGGCCTACGAAACGTCGCAGGAGGCCCAAGAGCTGGCTGAGCGCCTGCTCGCGCGCATCCGCCAGCCCGTGCTCTATGCGGGGCGCCCGGTGCGGTTCGGCGCAAGCTTTGGCGTGGCGAGCTCCCGCGACGGTCTCCTCCGCCCGGAGGAGGTGGCGCTCGGCGCCGACGCCGCGCTTTACGAAGCCAAGGCCCTCGGACGCAACACCGTCCAGCTCTACACGCCGGCGCTCCACACGCATGCTGCAAAAAACCGCGACCTCGCCACGGAACTCCGCTCCGCGGTGGAGACCGGCGCCTTCGTCCCGCATTTCCAACCCCAGTTCGACGCCAAGACAGGCGCGCTTGTCGGGGTCGAGACCCTCGCCCGTTGGCCGACGGCGGCGCACGGGCTCCTCGGTCCGGAGGCCTTTCTGCGTTTGGCAGAGCAGATGTCCCTCCTCACCGAGATCGACGCGATCCTCTTTCGCAAGGCGCTCGGAGGGATCGGTGGCCTGGCGGACGAGGGCATCCACATCCCGAAAGTCAGCTTCAATCTGACACCGGGGCAGATCCTGACACACGATCTGCCGCGCAGCATCGCAGACGCGGCCGTCCCGGGCGTCACGATCGCGCTGGAAGTCGCCGATCCTCTCGCCGATGAGGGTGCACCAAGCCGACGGTTCCATGTCGACACGCTGCGAGAGATGGGCGTTGAACTCGTCGTTGATGATTTCGGCGCCGGCGCCGCCTCGATCCTCGGGCTCCACGGGGTCAATCCCGACGCCGTAAAGATCGACCGCCGGCTGGTTCTGCCGTTGACCGCAAACGCTGCCTACGAGCGCCTGGTTCGCGCGACCATCGCCACTGGCCGCGCACTCGGCGCGACGGTGATCGCATCGGGCGTCGAAACGGAAGTGCATGCCAAAATCCTGGCGGAGGCCGGCGTTGACACGCTCCAGGGGTACCACTTCGCCCGGCCGATGCCCCTCGATGAGCTGGCTGAGTTGGCTGCAGGCGTGAAGGTGCGGGACGCCGGCTGACTGCGGCGCGCACCGCCGGCCATGTGCGCTGTTGACAGCGCCGCGCAAGCAAGCATCTAAACCAGTGACGGGAGGGAGGGTGTCGATGCAACCTGCAGCAACCACTCATGATTTGTTCGTCATCGGCGGCGGCGTCAACGGATGCGCGATTGCCCGCGACGCCACTGGGCGCGGACTGACAGTTGCGCTGGCCGAGATGGCCGATCTCGGCTCTGCAACATCCTCGGCCTCGACCAAGCTCTTCCATGGCGGGCTGCGGTATCTTGAAAACTTCGAGATCAGCCTTGTGCGCCACTCGCTTGAGGAACGGGAGACGCTCGTGAGGGCGATGCCGCACATCTCCTGGCCGATGCGGTTCGTTTTGCCGTTCGACCCGGATATGCGCTTCGATTCGTCGTCCCGCGCCTCCAGACTGCTCGCGCGGCTGATGCCCTGGCTCAAGGGACGCCGTCCCGCATGGATGATACGGCTCGGCCTCTTCATGTACGACAATCTCGGCGGACGGACGTTTCTGCCCGGAACGCTGACGCTCGACCTGCGACGCGACCCGGCCGGTACGCCGCTGAAAAGCCGTTTCAAGAAGGCGTTTGAGTACTCGGACGCGTGGGTGGAGGACAGCCGCCTTGTCGTCCTCAATGCACGCGATGCCGAGGCCAGGGGGGCGGTCATCCTGCCCCGCCGCCGGGTCACATCGGCCGAGCGGGTCGACGGCATCTGGCGGATCACGACCGAGGATGCCGAGACGGGTGCGACGGCGGAGTATCGCGCGCGGATCCTCGTGAACGCGGGCGGTCCGTGGGTGGAGGACGTCGTGCGCAACCGGGTGCGGCTGAACTCCACGGAAGGGATCCGCCTTGTCCGCGGAAGCCACATCGTGACGAAAAAGCTCTTCGATCACGACAAGTGCTACTTCTTCCAGGGGCGCGACGGTCGGATCATCTTTGCGATCCCCTATGAGACCGACTTCACTCTGATTGGCACGACCGATCAGGATCACACCGCCGATCCATCCGAAGCCGCTGCGAGCGAGGACGAGCAGGACTACCTCTGTGCCTTCGCCTCCGAGTACTTCGAGAGACCGGTGACACGCGCCGACATCGTCTGGACCTATTCAGGTGTTCGCCCGCTCTACGACGACGGGGCCTCTTCGGCGACGACGGCGACGCGGGACTACGTGTTGTCCCTCGATGCGGCGGGACCACCGCTCCTCAGCGTTTTCGGCGGCAAGATCACAACGCACCGCAAGCTTGCTGAGCAGGCCATGGACAAGCTCGCCTCCTTCTCTCCGGAGGCCGGCAAGGCCTGGACCGCCGGCGTTGCCCTGCCCGGAGGAGACTTTCCAGTCGACGGGTTCGAGGCTCTCGTCAGCCGGGTTCTCGGCAGCTTTCCCTGGCTCGGGGCGTCCTGGGCGCGGCGACTGGTGCGCGCCTACGGCACCGATGCGTCGGAGATCCTGGCCGAGGCAAGCGGCCCCACGGATCTCGGGTTGGACTTCGGCGCGACGCTGACGGAGCGCGAGGTTCTTTGGCTGATGGACCGAGAGTATGCGAAGACGGCGGAGGATGTGGTCTGGCGCCGATCCAAGCTCGGTCTCAGGATGCGTGCGCCGGAGATCGAGGCACTCGATGACTGGATGCGCGCGCGGCGCGACAGCCTCGGCCGCGCGGCTGAGTGATCAAGCGCGCGGTGTCGCGGGGGGCGATCAAGCGCGCGGTGTCGCGTCGACGCCGCCGACGGCCTGCTCGACAGGCAGGATCTCAATTGTTGCCACGTTGACATGCGCGGGCGCAGAAATCGCGTAGAGAATTGCGGCGGCGATGTCCTCCGGGTCGAGCTCGCGAATGCCCGAGCGCCCCATCGCCTCAAGCCGCGCCGGGTCGCCTTCGGCCGCACCGTAAAAGCCAGTGCGGACGCGCCCGGGACAGATTTCCGTCACGCGGAGACCCGATCCGCGAAGCTCGTAGCGGAGGTTTTGGCTGAACCGGTGGAGCGCCGCTTTCGTTGCGCCGTAAACGGCGGACACGTTGGTGTGGAGCCCGGAGATCGATCCGAGCGTCACGACATGCCCGCGCCCTCTCGCGCGCATCGCAGGCAGCACCGCGGCGACAAGTGTCGCGGCGGCGGTCACATTGACCTCGAATGCCGTCGCAATCGTGTCGGGCCCCACGGTCTCGATGCCAGAAATCCCGTGTCCGACGCCCGCGTTGTTCACAAGCACATCCGGCGCGAAGGCAGCGACTGCGGCGCGTGCCTCGGCGCTGCGCACATCCGCCGCCAGCACATTCGCCCCGGTCTCCGCGGCGAGCTCTCCAAGCACTTCCCCCCGCCGCGCCACCGCAAGAACATCCAGCCCCTCGGACACGAAGGCATGCACGGTGGCCGCGCCGATCCCGCTGGTCGCACCGGTGACGACAGCGCGGCGGAGGGGATTGGAGGTCATGGCCGCTTGTCCGGGGACGCTTGTGATGTTGGGGACCAAATCATGGTGTCCTGCCCGCGCATGTCAGAAACAGCGACGCCTTTCGAGCAAACAGTCAGCGTCTCATCTCAAGGGCAGGTTCCAGCCCGCGTCGTTCCGTGTCAATCCGAATGTCGGCGTGGCGACCCATCTCCGCCGTTTGCTTCCTGACACGTGCGGTGGCTCTCGGAGATTGCCCGGCTGAGAAAGCATCTCCGACCGAGCGGGATCAGAGGTCGGTGCGGCGCTGTGAAAGCGCCGCCACGGCTCGGCCGCTGTGCCGCGAGGGAAGCCCGCGCCTACGGAGCGGGCACCCTCACTGGCCATTCGCAGCACGCGACCCTCGCTTTGCGGTGTGCATTCCGGACACCTCCGGATAGAGCCGCGATCCACGTGAGATCGTGGGGTTAGACGACCGACATGGCTCGACAGTCTCTCCCCGTTCGCATCGAGCTGCGGTTATGGTTCAGGAAACGAAAGATGTTTGGCAGTGGGCGTTCCTCTGCTCAATGAGCTTGAACGGCGTCGAGACGCTTGATGCACCGGAACCAGCGGCCGGCCAGCTTCGGTTCGCGACTGTCCCCTCTTGGGTTGCGGTGTATATCACTATAAATAAATCTGTATTTTTTCTACAAGCCGAAAAATAGTTCTGAACTTTTTAAAAGCCTCAAAAACCTTGTAGCAATATAAACTCGCGTAAAGAGTAGGGTATGCACTCAACTCAGCCAGTAACTGATTGCGAAGATGTGGAGCATCGAGAGGCAGCTCGGACTCAGCTTTTCGCAGCGGGTTGTCATCCGACACATATCCTTCATCCGGCAGAAGGAGCGTTCGACGAGATTGCGCATAGGGTCGGGATGGGGCGCGGGGCGCTGGATTTTGAGGGTATGACTGCGACCGCACCCTCATCGGCGATGGCTTGACGGATCGCTGAACTCGCACAGGCCTTGTCGGCGACGATGGCGAGGGATGCGTGCCGCCAGTTCTGAAAGGCCCTAAATGCTTTGCCGTCAAGGGTTTGGCCGCCCGTGACATCGATCCGCAATGGGCGCCCGAGGGCATCTACAGCGGCGTGAACCTTAGGGCTGCGATCCCATTGCCGATAGTCGATTGCAAAGCAATCGATGAGAGGGGCGCGTGAGCATCCAACAGCCTGACGAAGCTCCCCTTTTGCACCTCTCGCAGCACGGTCGGTGGATTTCAGCGCGACGTGCAACACCGTAAGCGGCGAACTCTCTTCCTGGATTTCTTCAGGATTCGAAACTCCCTGCGCACTCAAAGAGGTTTGCAGGGCTGCCAACCGTGGCCGACCATCAAGACACTGGGTCGATCGGCTTACGGGGTTGCACGTCGCGCTGGAACTTAGGGTGCGCCTTGACGATGGAGCTCTCGACGAAGACCTCCTCAAGTTCGGTCGCCAGGGCCCCGAAATTCCCTCACCAGATGCCGCGTTCACCCCAACTGACATAGCGATTTCAGGCCGTCGTGCGAGGGGCACAGCGCTCTGGCAAGTCCTGCCAGGGCGCTGCTCCGGTTCGAAGGATGGAGAAGATGCCGTTCAGGACCGTCCGGTCGTCCGTGCGGGCCGCGTCCTTTTGGGGGAAGCTGACGCTCAATCGCAGCCCACTCTTCGTCGCTGAGGTCAAACCTGGCAATGTTCACCGCTTTTTTCAAACGGTTGAACTCAGAGCCTTGCACCAAGATCAAGCGGACAACGGATTGGGTTCAGACCCTAGAGGCGCGCGAGGAGCTCTGATTTCTTTGCCTCGAATTCTGCATCGTTCAGGATGCCTTTCGCGTGGAGTTCCGCCAGTTTTTCGATCAGCTCGAAGACATCGCCTCCTGCCCCCCCGGGCGCGGGCGGATCGGTGCGAGAGGGACGCGGCGGCGCAACTTCGGGCGCATCCACTCTCACTTCACGCGGAGGAGGGGCGCCGGTGACAACCGGCAGATCTGAGACCCGAACGACGCCGAACTGACTTGTGAAGGTGAGCGTCTGATCGCCGGATTGCTGTTGGGAGAAGCCACCGATCTGATGCTCGCCGGTGTCATAGGTCGTCACCCGTCCGCCGATCTCAATCGCAAGCCGGCGCGCATCCGGGAAGTGCGCATACCGCAGGTCGTTCTGGCCACCGGTGGAGGCGGGCGCGCCGAGATCGACCGGCCACCAGGGCGAGGTCTGCACGAAGAGGCTGACACCGCTGCCGGAGCCGGACCATCCGCCACCCTGACTCTGAGACTGACTGACCGGCGCTGGAGGGAACATCTGGTGGTCATGGACAAGGCTCGACAGCTCTTGGCAGAGGGACGACACGCGACCTGCGAGTTGGGTGTTGAACATGTCGCCGATCATGATCATGCCCCCTGACGACCACTGACCCATGCCGCCGAACTCCGGGTGGCTGAACTGGGCCTGAGTGCCGCCGCCTTCCGCCACGGCGCTCAACATCGAGGCCACGGCGTCAGTGGAGAAGCCGTGCCGATGCGAGATCTCCTGAGCGATGCGATGCCCGTCCGCTGTCAGCTCTGCCATATCGTCCACCCGTGTTGTGTCCCGCCATGCATCATGCCGACCGAAGACGCCGGGTCACTAGCACGCGCTGCGGGGAGGAGACAGCCCCAGTCAGCCAGGCCGCCCGACCCGACGCTATGCGACACCGTGGCCGAGGCCACTCAATAGCCACGTCGGGTCGAAGGCTCTACATCCGTTGATATTCTTCTAAGGAGATCTCTCATGCTCGAGCCCTTTCTAAGCCGTGCCCATCCCAGCCGCCGCGGTCTTCTGAAAGGGGCAACGGCCGCGGGCATCGCAGCGACACTGCCCACCCGAGCCATCGGCGCTCCGCGGCGGGGCGGAACGTTCCGCGTCGGCGTGCATGACGGCAACACGAACGACAGCTGGGATCCTGCCACGACCGAGAGCATCCTGATGATCCACTCGAGCCATGTGGCGCGGGCGTATCTGACCGAGATCACCGCAGAGGACACGCTGGGGCCGGATCTGGCGATCTCTTGGGAGGCGCTTGAGGGCGATGCAACGGTCTGGCGGTTCGAACTTGCGCGAGAGGCCACGTTCCACGATGGCCGCCCCGTCACCTCCGCCGATGTGATCGCGTCGATGGAGTATCACCGGGGCGAGGCGTCGACATCGGCTGCCAAACCGCTTCTCGCTGACATCACGGCGATCCGCGCCGACGGCGATCATGCTGTGATCTTCGATCTCGTCCGCGGCAACGCCGACCTGCCCTATCTGCTTTCGGATTTCCACCTCGTCATCCAGCCGGCCAAACCGGATGGCGGGATCGAGTGGGAGACCGGGATCGGCTGCGGACCCTATCGTGTGACCGAGTTCGAGGCCGGTGTCCGCGCGGCTTTCGTGCGCCACGATGGCTGGCACCGCACGGGCGAGGGGGCCTGGTTCGACGCCGTCGAGATGACCGTGCTGAACGACCCCAACGCGCGCCAGACAGCGCTTCTGACGGATGCCGTGGACGCGGTCACGGATGTCGATCAGAAGACCGCCGACAGGCTTGCGCGGGCGCCCGGCGTGATCCTCGACGATGTCGCCTCGGGGACGCACATCACGATGCCGATGTTCTGCGACACGCCGCCCTTCGACGATGTGAACGTCCGTCTTGCCCTGAAACACGCGATGGATCGGGACGAGATTGTCGACAAGATCCTCTTCGGACGCGGCACTGTCGGCAATGATCATCCGATCAGCCCGACCATGCCCTACTTTGCCGATCTCGAGCAGCGCACGCAGGATCTGGACCGCGCACGGTTTCACCTCCGCGAGGCGGGGCACGAGCGACTGAGCGTTCAGCTCTCCGTCAACGACACGTTGTTGTCGGGCGCCGTCGACATGTGCACTCTCTTCGCCGAGCAGGCGCGGCCGGCCGGTCTCGACATCGAGGTCGTTCGCGAGCCGGCGGATGGCTACTGGTCAAATGTCTGGCTGAAAAAGCCCTTCTGTGTGGTATCTTGGGCGGCTCGCCCCACGCCGGACGTGATGTTCTCGATCGCCTATCAGGCAGGGGCCGCCTGGAACGAGAGCCGCTGGGAGAACGCGCGCTTCAACGAGCTCCTCCTCGCTGCGAAATCGGAAACGGATGAGAGCCTTCGGGCTGAGATGTACGCCGACATGCAGCTTCTTTGCCGGGACGACGGCGGCACAATCGTACCGTTCTTCAGGAACCGCACCTCCGCCCGGCGTGCGAATGTTCAGCACGGAGACCGCATCGCCGCCGTCTGGGAGCTCGACGGCGCGCGCGGCTACCATCGCTGGTGGTTCGAGTGATCAACGCCACGCGAGCGCCCTGCACCGGCAACCTCCGCGCCGATGTTTTATAAAGCAAGCGGGGCCAGCGCTGGTCTCTTCTCGGCTCCAAGACCAGGGCAGGGTTTCCCCCGGGTTCCGGACCGCGTGGCTGTTTCGTCGAGCGGCCGTTCTTGGCTCGATGTGCGGGCGCTCTTGGGGGGGGCGGTGGCGGATGCTCGAATGACGCGGTGTCGGTTGTAGAAGATC
>JBCCWM010000131.1:0-10913 GCA_039193505.1 Pseudomonadota bacterium
ATGACCCCCAACCTCACCCCTCGAAAGTGCCTCGCCTCCCGATCCCCCGTCCAAGCCTTCCTCACCGAGCCTGGCAAATACCTCGAAATCCGCTTCGTTCGCCAAACGTGTTGCACGTCGCGCTGGAACTCAGGACCGCTCCCGCGCGGAAACTCCCATATCCAAGCTATCAACCCCAATAAATTTGCGGCAATACAAATCATAAATAAAAATTAACTCCTCTTTGAGGCGTTGTTCTATTCTTGCCGCCTCAGATTTTCTTCGAAACCAAAAACTAAATTAAATATAAATAATTTTGAAATGAGGAGAATTTTAAAATCTCTAATCTCAATCGAAACAAAAAAAATTCGAAGGGTAGACTTCTATAATACTGATCAGATGCATCGAAACTCCGCCTCAAACCCGTTGAACGAGTGAACAACATGGTCCAACCCGGTCACAATGGGCTCACCGCCGTGGCCAAAGAACCGGGCCGTCCGCGGGAGTTCGGCACAACGGAAAGCCTCTACCGGATGCTGCGCGATGCCCTGTGGAACGTCGAGATCGTCAGTGTTCTCTGGGAGGCCAAAGCACTCACCGAGCGGAGGCTCAAGCGCCACCCGAAGCTCCGCCCGCACATATTCCGAAGTCGCCAGCGCCGCGCGCCCGAACCGAGCTCACGGCCTCAACTCCATGGCGGCTCCAGTCGAACTGGCCATCCATCCCACCGCGTTCGGCGCCCGCAGGAAACGGGGCCGCAACAATGGGCTCTGGCCAACACAGTTCGGATCTGCTGGCGGCTCTCGATCATGCCGGACAGCGCACGGATTTCCGTTGGAAGCGCGCTGTGTCGCACCCGTTCCCCACCGGATCAGGCGCAGCGCTGCACGTGGCGATCGTGGAGTTCTGAACCGGAGCGCAGATCCGGGCGCGTTGCCTGATTTGACCGTGACAAACCAGCGCTCTCCGCTATCGAGACCTTCCGGGTGAGTGAGTGGGGTCATCTCCACATTCCACAGCTCGGCGTCTTGGGACCGAACTGCTCGAAGTGGCCGCGTAAAGACGAAGGCCGGCCGGCGTGGTCTTGGAGCCTCTGGGACGCGTCGGATCGGCCCCGAGCCTGCTCGACGCCGGCGGGGCTCCGCCACTATCGCCGTCCGCTCGGTGGGTCTTCGAAGACGAGACGAAAGCCCATATGCGGGGTCGTGCTGTCGGGCGCGTTGCCGGATCGGGCGGCAATGCGGTACCGCCAGCAGTAAGACCGATGACAGAGAAACGAGCCGCCCTTGGCCACGCGGTGGCCGCGCAGGGCCGCAGCGCGGGCGCGCGCCGCCTTTTTCAGGGACGGAATGCGGAAAGGGTCGGCGGTCCACTCCCAGACATTGCCGACCACGTTGAAGAGACCGTATCCGTTGGGGGCAAACGCCCGCGCCGGCGCGGTCGCGCGGTGGCCGTCTGCGGCAGTGTTGCGTTGGGGAAACTTGCCTTGCCAGATGTTGCAGGGCAGAAATGCCTCATCGTCAGGCTCCCGCATGCCCCAGGGGTAGGGGACATCGCCCAGACCACCGCGCGCCGCGTGCTCCCACTCGGCCTCGGTCGGCAGCCGACCTCCGATCCAGGCGGCGAAGGCGCGCGCATCGCTCCAGGAGACCTGGGTGACGGGGTGGTGCGGATCCCAACAGCGTTCGGCGGTGCCGGGGCCGTTGATGTCACGCCAGGTCGCGCCGTCGACGCGGCGCCACCACTCGGTTCCCGCAACGCCGCGGGTCCGGGTGACGGTCTCGGGCACGTCGGACCAGAAGACAAAGGACCAGCCGAAACGCTCGGCCTCGGTCACATAGCCCGTCGCCTCGACAAAACGCGCGAACTCCGCATTGGTGACGGTGGCGGCACTGATCCGAAAGGGCTGCAGCTTGCGCGACCGTCGGAGCTCCTCGCCGTCATTGGCGATGCGCGGCGATGCGGTTCCGACCACGGGGCGGCCGCCGGGGATGGCCACAGTCTCGATCGCGAGTGGGCTCCTCACAAGGCTGGGCGGTGTCGCGGGGGCCGAGGCGCGCCCGCCATCCCGGGCTGGGGCGCAGCAGTGTTCGGACGCGTCGTCGAGGGCAGCGCCCGGGTCTAGCTCTGCGCGCCGTTGGCTCATGCGCCGCCGGCTACTGCCAGGCGGCCTCGCCCGGCGGCGAGACGATCAGGTGCCGGGCGTTGCGCGTCTGAAGAGTGCTCTCGACGTGGAACTCGAGCATCGCGCGCAGGAGCGCCGCCTTCACCTCGGCCGCGTCAGGGGCGCTCCAGAGGTTGCGTGTCTCGCCCGGATCCGCGGCAAGATCAAAAAGCTGCCCCTCCTCTGTGCCGCGGAAGTGAACCAGCTTGTGCGTCTTGGAGCGGATCATCGTCAGGTAGCTTGCGCCGGTCATGTTCACGTCGCCGGCTTGCTCGCAGAAGACGTGGCGACGCCCCTCGAAAGGAGCGCCCTCAAGCACTGGGTTGAGGGACTGGGCCTCGAAGCTGGGATTGGGGCTGACGCCTGCCCATTCCAGGATCGTCGGCGCCAGATCGAAGAGCTGGACGAGCGCATCGACCGACCGCGCCGCCCCGAACCGCCCCGGCGCCGACACGATCAGCGGCACTCGGGTCACGCAGTCATAGGGCGCCCACTTTTGGCTGAGCCCGTGGTCGCCGAGATTGTCGCCGTGATCGGAGGTGAAGATCACGATGGTGTTGTCCATGTTGCCGCGCGTCTCGAGCGTGTCGAGGATGTGGCCAACCTCTTGGTCGATCATCTCGACATTGGCGTAGTAGTAGGCCCGCATGCGTCGCAGCTCTTCCGTCGAGGGGTTGAGCTTCCAGGCGACACTGTCGTGATCGATCTCGACATCGTGCTGGCGCTTCTCGACCCAGGGGGCTGCGAGGTCGGCCAGTTCCGCCTCGCTGACATCTGGGAGCGGGACGTCGCGGGCCATGTACTTTTCGGCGAGGTCCGGCGTCGGGTCGTAGGGTGGATGCGGGCCGGGAAAGCCCACGACCAGAAAGAGCGGCTTGTCGACCGGTTTGGTCTTCAACCACCAGCACGCCGTGTCGCCGACGAAGGTGTCGGAGTGGAGCCGCGGCGGCAGATCCCAGGTGAACGCGCCGAGACGGTCGGTGTAGTCGGGGCGTTTGCGATAGTCCTCGCGCTGCTGCTTCCGGAGCCCATGGCTCGCGAGCGCCTTGTCCCATTCGTCGAAGAACCAGCGGCCTTCCAGATAGCGGTCCTTGTTCTCGACCACGTAGCGTTCCTGGAACCCGGCCTTTGCGTCATAGGGGATCGTGTGCATCTTGCCGATCGAAACGCAGTGATACCCGGCATCCGCCAGCGCCGAGACCCAAGTCCGGCTCCAGGGCTGGCCGTTGGCGAGGACGCCGTTCGTGTGCGGGTAGTACCCTGTGAACAGGCTGGCGCGGCATGGCACGCAGGACGGGGCTGTGACGTGGCATTGCGAGAAGCTGACACCGGTCTTGGCAAGCCTGTCGATGTTCGGTGTGTCCATATGCGACGCGCCGAGCGCGGCGATCGTATCGTAGCGCTGCTGATCGGTGATGATGAACACGATGTCGGGCGCGGTCGTCATGGGGATCCCTTCAGAGCTTGAGGTCGTAGAAGCGTTCGGCCAGCACGTCGAGATGCGATTGCATCGCAGTGCGGGCGGTCCCGGGGGAGCGCCGAGTGATGGCACGCAGGATCATCCGGTGATCCTCGACCGAGCGTCGGCGATTGTCCGGGCTGCGGGTCTGATCGTACCACCTGGCCCACATCTCGCCCTCGCGCATCCACCAGAGATGCGCAACGAAGCCCGTCAGAGCGTCGTTTCCGGCGGCGCGCGCGATCAGGTCGTGAAACCGCGCATCGGCCGCGTCGAAGATGTCGACAGCGTCGATGGTCGCGGCCATTCGGTCGTTCGCGCGGCGCATTTCTTCGATCTGCTCCTCGGTGGCGAGTTCCGCGGCCAGAGCTGCGGTTTCGCCCTCGATCAGCCGGCGGGCCGCAAGCACATCCGATGGCGGCGTCGTGTCGGGGGCGAGGTTGGCGGTGGCGCCGCGTTGCGCCTCGTCCAGGACAAAGACGCCGGCGCCGACACGGATGTCGATCAAGCGCATGATCTCAAGCGCGAGGAGCGCTTCGCGCACTGTCGTGCGGCTGACGTCGAGGCTCTGGGCCAGCTCGCGCTCGGGCGGGAGGCGCTCGCCCGCGCGGTAGCGACCTGCCTCGATGTCGGATGCCAGCCGACGCGCAATGTCGAGATATCTGCGCTGACCGGCGGGCAGGGCCAGGAGGTTCATGGCATCTCCTCGCGCTCGCGGCCGCGAGCTCCAAGACGCGCCGCGATCCAGGGCCACGCGATCGTAAGGACCGCGAAGACGAGAAAGGTGAGCGCATAGGGACGGCTGAGGATCTCAGCCACATTGCCGTCCGACATCATCAGCGAGGCCCGCAATTGCTCTTCGGCGATCGGGCTGAGAACGAAGCCGATCACAAACGGGCCGAGCGGGACGCGGCAGTACTCAAGCCCGAGGCCGATTGCCCCGAATGCGATCATCACCCAGACATCCACGAAGCTCGAGTTCACGGCATAGGAGCCGGTGACGCAGAACACCAGGATCACGGCCATCAGGCCCGACCGGGGCAATCGGACGATCTGCGCGATGTAGCGCACGGCGCCCCACATCATCATCAGCATCAGCACGTTGGCGACCAGATAGGCAGCGATGATGCCGTAGGCGATTTCGGGAGCATTCTGAAAGAGGAGCGGTCCGGGTTGTAGATTGTGGATCGTCAGAGCGCCGATCAAGATCGCCTCGGTGACGCTTCCCGGAATGCCCATGGTGATCAGCGGAATCAAGGCGCCGCCGATGGAGGCGTTGTTCGCGCTCTCGGCGGCGATGACGCCGGGCTCGTGGCCCGTGCCGAATTTCTCCGGCTCCTTCGAGAGCTGTTTTTCGGTGGAGTACGAGACGAGTGCCGCAATGTTCGCGCCAATGCCGGGCAGAAGGCCGATCCAGGTGCCGATGATGGAGCTGCGCAGAAGCTTGGGCGCGTAGCCGACGTCGCGCCGGTAGAGCGGCAGATGCCGTTTCGGCATGTCCATCTTGCCGCTCATCTGCGGCGTCGCCGCGTCGCGCAGGATCTGGCTGATCGCGAAGGCTCCGATCAGGACGGGCAGAAGGCCGAACCCGGCCAGCAGCGCGTCCGATCCGAATGTCAGGCGGGCCTGCCCGATGGAGCTGTCGATCCCGGGCAGGGCGAACGCCATCCCGAGCGCCGCCGCCATCAGGCCTTTGACAATCGAGCCCTGCGAGAGCACGGCGAGCATCACCAGAGCCATGAGGACCAGCGTGAAGTACTCCCATGGGCCGAACTGCAGGGCAAAGCGTGCGAGTGCCGGGGACATGCCGGCCAGAAACCCCCACGAGATCAGCCCGCCGACCACGGAGGCCATGATCCCCAGGGCGAGCGCGCGCTCCGGGAGGCCCTTCTTGGCCATGGGGTAGCCGTCGAACGTCGTGACAATCGAGGCCGGCGTGCCCGGCATCCTGAGCAAAATCGCGGTGATGAGGCCGCCTGAGATGCCGCCCACGTATTCGCCGATCAGAAGCGTGACGGCGCTGACCGGGTCCATGTGGAAGGTCAGCGGCAGCGTCAGCGCGATCAGCATCGAGGCCGTCAGGCCGGGGATCGCTCCGACCACGATCCCGAGCGCGGTGCCCACGACGAGAAAGATCAGGTTCTGCCATTCAAAGAGGAGGGAGAAGGCCTCGACCATCGCTCAGCCGATCGAGATGTAGAGAAAGCGCTCGAGGATCGTCGAGATCGCCAGCGCGAGGCCCAACCCGAGGGCCGTGAAGAGGGCGGCGTTGCGCCAGGTGCGCTGCCCGATGCTGAGCCCGACCGCCGCGACGAAGATGATCGTTGCGGGCACAAATGGCGCGCGGCCGAAATCGAGCGCTGCGACATAGAGGACCAAGGCGCCAAACACAAAGACGCCGCGGCGGGGATCTGCCTCGCTCGGCGGTGTCTCGACCGCGCTGCCGCGGCGCCAGCAGAGCGCGGCGCTGGTCGCGATGATCGCGGCGAACACGATCAGCAGGGCGCCGAGGATCCGGGGCAGCGCGGCCGAGCCGAGCGGCTCCCACCGCGGCAGCGGGAGTTCCGCCGCCCCAACGAAGAGAAGGATGGCCCCCACGACGATCAAACCCGCAAGAACCAGGTCGGCCATGCTCTGCCGCACGACCTGGCGCGCGGCGGGTTTCTTCTGCATTGTCGTCTCTCCCGGGATGGCGCGACGGGCGGGCGACTGGGCCCACCCGTTTGCCGTCAGTTGATGGTCGCAGCGACTGCCTTCAGCGCTTCGAGCTGTTTCTCCGCGTCGGCCATCGCCTCGGCGCCCGACGTCCAGTAGGGCTGCAGGGTGTTACTCTGGAAGTACTCGACGATCTCCGGGTCGTTGATCGCCGCTTCAAGCGCGTCGGCGAGGATCGCCACATGCGCGTCGGGGGTCGAGGCGGGCGCCAGCCACCAGTTCGGGTTGGCCCAGGAGACGTCGTAGCCCAATTCCAACGCGGTCGGCACATCCGGCAGGTCTGGCAGACGGTCGCGCCCGAAATAGACCAGCGGTTTGAGGCCCTCGCCCTGGGCCAGATACTCGGAGGCGGCAAAGAGCGAGATGTCGGCATTCCCGCCGAGGATCAGGCGCAACCGGTCGGCGCCGGAATTGGCCGTCACATAGCGGGTCTCAAAACCGGCCTCGTTGGCGAGCATTGCGCCCACGAAATGCGGTATGGTGCCGATCCCGACCGCTTCGACGAGCCCACGGGGGTTGTCCTTCAGGTGGGCAATCACGTCTTCGAGCGTGTCGAACTCGCTGTCCTGACGGACGACCCAGACCGGGCTGCCGCCACCGGTGTAGCCAATGGACTTGAAGTCCTCGAGGCCGAAGTCACCGAGACCCATTGCCATCGCGATCAGCGCCTGGTGATGCCAGTGGACGATGGTCGTACCGTCTTCGTTGCCGCGCTGCATCCGATTTACGGCGTTGGCGCCCGCGCCTCCGTCGGCGTTCACGACCGCCATAGGCTGCGACAGCAGCCCCGCCTCCTGGATCTTTTCGCCGATCAGGCGCGCCACGGTGTCGGTGCGCCCGCCGGGCTTGAACGGCACGATCACTTCGATCGGCTTTGCGGGAAACGCCTGCGCCTCCGCTTTGGTTAGACCAATTGGTCCGGCCGGCAGAAGCAGTGTCGCCGCCGCCAAGCCGGCACTGACCGAAACTCTCATTTTTGTAAACATTTTACATCCTCCCTTGGTTCTTCTGTTGGATTTATAGATTATTGGCCCAACCAATACGATGGAGGCGAAAAATTGTCTAGACCAATCGCCCGGCCGGAGGGGCGCCCGAACATCCTTATTGTCATGTCCGACCAGCACGCCGCGCGGGTCCTCGGCGCTGCCGGAGATCCAGCCGCAGAAACGCCTGCGCTCGACAGGCTGGCGCGTTCCGGGACGCGGTTCGAGAATGCCTACTGTCCGTCGCCGCTTTGCGTGCCGTCGCGGATGGCGTTCCTCACGGGTCTCGAACCGCATGTCTCGGGCGTCTTGTCCAATGATGACTTTCTGCCGAGCGACATCCCAACCTTTGCACACGCCTTGGGCGCGGTCGGGTACGACTGTCGCCTCATTGGGCGAATGCACTTTTACGGATACGACCAGTTGCACGGCTTTGCCGATCGGCCGATCGGCGATATCGGACCGGGCTGGCCCGGTGCGGGCGCGCCCGACATCGGACCGCTGACCGGGGCACGGGGCAATCGCGGCGATCAGATGCAGGGATCGGGTGTCGGCGAAACCTCGTACCAGGCCTTTGACCGGGCGGTGGCCGAAACCGGCATCGAGGTGCTCGACGAGCTCTGCGCCGCGCGGGATGCGGGCGGCGCTCCGTTCCTCGCCCTCGTGAGCCTCTTCTGCCCGCATCCACCCTACATCGCCCTGCCCGACGACCATGACGCCGTCGCAGAGAAGGTCGGCCCGCCGCGGCTCGACCCGCCGAACAGGCGGCACCCTGCGCTGGCAGAATGGGCCGAGGCGGGCCGGGTCGGGGAGGTCGACCGAGATGTGGCGCTGCGAGCGCGTCGCGCATATTACGGACTGGTTCGGATGACGGATCGCTTGGCCGGCCACGTGATCGACGCCGTCTGCGACCGTGACGACACGATCGTGATCTATCTCTCGGACCACGGCGAGGCGCTCGGCGAGAGGGGGCTCTGGTGGAAGAGCACCTTCTTCGACGAGAGCGCCAAAGTGCCGTTGATCGTCGCTGGGCCGGGCGTCCCGCAGGGCGCGGTCGACACTCGTGTCACGGGCCTCACCGACCTCACCGCAACGCTCCTGGACTGGGCCGGTGCCGAGCCGCTGCCCGAGCAGTCGGGCCGGTCTTGGCTGGCCAAGGGGTCATGGGACGACCGTGCGGTCTCGAGCTATTACGGCGGCTTGATGAACATTCAGACCGGTGCGCTGCGCCAGAGGATGGTGCGACGCGGCGCCCTGAAGCTGTGCTACGCCCACGGCCACCCGCCAATGCTCTTCGATTTGGAGAGCGATCCCGACGAGGTGCACGATCTTGCAGCCGACCGGCCCGATACGGTTGGACTGCTTCTGGCCGAACTCAAGGCGGGCTGGGATGTGGACGCCCTCGCGCGCCGGCAGCACGTGACGTCGGCGCGTACGCAGGTGATCCGCGACTGGGTCAGGTCGGTCGCGCCAGAGGAAGAGCTGCGCTGGCGCGACCCGCATCCCGACCGAAACCGCCACCTCTGATGGTCCGGCCGGTGGCCGTCGGGGCTCCCACAATGACCGCACCGTCGCAGAACGACCCCACGTGCCCCGTAGGCTGCACACGGTCCGCGGCGCGCGACGGGCTGGGTCCGGCACATGCTGAGTGCTTTGCACCCATCGCTCAGCACGTGCCAAAGATCCGATACGCCGCTTCCTTGAGGCCAGTGTCGTCAGAGAAGGGCGGACGCATGGTCCGCGCCCTTGCGACGACGTTGGGCTGCCGCGGCAGACGCCGCGCCTCCTGCGCATGATCGAGATGCGGCCGCTCTGGCGCCGAGCCCCGGTGCACGATCAGAGAGTGCAGCCCCGCTGGTCCATTGAAGTCGATGGGGCCTGACCACCTCTCGGGTGCGAGGATCGAAGCCTTTCCCGATGAGCGCGAGGATCTGTGTGCTGGCGTCGAAGAGCGGGCCTCCGCTTGCGGCGGCAGGCCCCGTCGAGCAAAGCGTCGAGGCTCATCCTGACCCAAAGCCCTACGCCCCTCCAAAAAGCCTGCGACCGCGACGGGTCCCTCCCGCGCCTCGAACCATTTTGGCCCCGGCCGTTGACCGTCGGTCGCTGCACCACCCGCTCCAACGTTGCGATGCTGCGGCGATCGCCAAGCCGGGTGCTTGAGACGACCGGGTTCCAACCTCGACCCCGACGGTCCGGCCTGCTCCGAGCGAGCGGTAGGTGCGGACACCTCCCCCAGACGCTCCCACGCAAAGACACGCCGCAGGGCTTCGCCGGCAACACGCTGCCTCTCGCCCGCCTCCGAGACCCGCATCTCGGTTCCTGGCGCAGCTCCCTCCGCCAGTGGCGCATCCACCACTCTGACCCGTCGCAGCACATCCTCCGGACAAGCGTTTTGCCAACCTCTGCCTGCACCAAACCCGCATTAGACCGGCAAAACCGCTCACAGTGTCGACGAGTGCCGGTTCGATCGGGTTGTGTCCGAGCATCCGGGCCCGGGCAAAGGCTTGCCTTCGGCACGAGCCGGCAAAGCCTGCAGACCGAGCCACGCACAAGATGCTTTCTCGTCGCGTCGACCGAGACCAATCTGTGGTCGCGCTTGTACCCTCTCTCGAGGATTGACTTAGGGACTCCCAATTCGATGCGATCATCGCCGTCGACCATCTCGCCACTCGGACCTCGAACCGCGTCACTTCTAGCGCGCCGCAGCAAACGCACGGGCCAGACACATTGGTTTGGAGTGGGCGCTCGCGGCGGTTTTGACCATCGACCCACGTCTTGCCGAGCGGCGCCTCGCCCAATGTGTCCCACAGAGGCCGGAGGACGGTCCCGTTCGCCTTCTGCGCAACGCCGGTCCGCGGACTTCGATCTTCGCGACCGTCGGCGTACGCCAGGGGACCCCAGGGAAGACGTCCAGAGAGATTGCACCTGCCTGGCGGGGTTGGAGGCAGATGGCATGTCTTTCTGCGGGGCGTCCTTCGACGGCACCTGGCTCGGAGACACGGCCTTCGACGACTGCCAGTCCAAGGGCTGTTCGAGCACCTCAAAGGATCTTGGCAGCGCAAGACGACACAAGCGCGGGGACGAAGCTGACGGCGTGTGTGTTTTCAAGAACGCGACCTTCGCCTGGCCCGGCGGGCAGCCGCCCGACCCCAGGACCGTCTTGGTCCAGCAGCGTCGTTCGAGTTTGGTCAAAGTCGTCGTCGTCATCCCCAACGGGCGCACTGCGCTCACTGGAGCGGACGACAACACCGCGCTCCTCTGGGACCTCGACAGAGGCCCAAAGATCCGACGCATCCTCTTCCTGCTCGCAAGCCGCGCTGCCCCTCCCTCGACGTCGAGGAACGTTTGATCGCCCCGTGGGTCCGATCCGTGGCGGCCCGGTCACGGCGCGGCACTCACATCGTTTCGGATGGGGCCTCGCCGACGCATTCGCTGGCCTGATCTCAGGGCAACTGCGGATGCTTCGCGGAACCGCCCGATTGGGCAAGCCAGGACGTTTCCTCGCTTGATGTGCCGCTTCTGTCAATCTGCACATAGAGACCCAGGCGAAACCTTAGTGGCATCAACCGGAAGCGGGCGCACCGACGGATCGACGAGCCAAAGTGGCCATCCC
>JBCCWM010000132.1:0-10889 GCA_039193505.1 Pseudomonadota bacterium
CGCCGCCCAAACCCACCACCGCAGGCCGAGCCCCGCTCCGATCGATGCGCTCCCCACACCGCCCGACCCGCCCAGACCTCAGGAGCGGCCCGTTTCAACCGACGAACCAAGGCACTCTCCAACCCGCAGCGGCAGGGAGGCGCGCAGCCTCGATTAAACCCCGACGTCCGGGCGCGAAACCCTTCGCAGGCATCGCCTGCGAAACCGACGCGATCCAGGCATTCGCTGGCGACCGATGCGCTCGGACGAGCACCCCGCCAAGCTCGATCCGCATGGTCCTGTTCGACCTCTCAAGCCGGGTGTACCCCCAGCGCACCGTCGTGGAGCGGGTTTTCAACCGGCTAAAGCACGTGGGAGGTCTGGCACCCCGGCACAACCGATGCCGGGAGACCTTCTTCGCCGCGACAAGGATCTGGCTGGCGGTGTAGGAATCCACGCCCTAGCGGGATGATCAAAACAGATGGGGCTAGGTCGTGCGGCTTGCATAGGGGACGGTTGCGTGCGGACCGGCATCCCACACTTGAGGGGCGGCGCCGACCAAACGAAAGCGCCGCAGACCGCAGCGTCCGCGTGGTGACCCTGGCCGAACCCCATCTCCATCACGCTCCCCCGCGGCTGCATGATGCGCTTCGGTCGGTGTCGACCCGAAATCTGCCCTCGACGCCGCCCGGCCGAACCCGCCTGGGGCCCCGCATCCAGTCCGCCCACTCCAAAAGGACCCAAACGAGAGAGGCGGATTACTATATCAGCTTTCGGGCGCTTTGGGCGACGGAGCCAAGGAAGGCGACGCTCGATTTCTCCGAGAAATGGGTGAACGTCTCGAGCACACCGTCGCAGTAGGCGTCGACGAGGGCCAGAGGGATGTTGAGCGCCGGGATCACGGCGAGCGCTTCGCCGAACCGATTGGGGATCATCGTGACGATCCGATGCTCCTTCATCAACCGCTCGCAGCACAGGGTGTAGAAGAGGTCCTTCTCAACGGCATCGATGGCGGATCGCAGAAGGGACTTGCCCCGCCCCGCCACTCGGATCGAGAGTTGGAGGCCCTTGCCGACCACCTCGACCACCTCCCCGCTGGGCAGCATCTGCCCGTCGAGGCGGTCCCGGATCCGGGCCTCCGCGGCGAGCACATTCGCGAGCGGGTTCTCATGCTCCATGAGGTGGAGGACGGCGAGGCCGGCGGCCATTGAGAAGTTGTTTTCGCGGAAGGTCGACGAAAAGACCGCCAGCCGCTCCACATCCTTGAATACTTTCCTGTGGAGCCGTTCCGGGTAGAGGAGTGCACCAACCGGCACGGCGCCCGCGCTGAGACCCTTGGCGAGCATCAGGATGTCCGGGCGCACCGGCGTCCACTCAAAAAAGAAGTTCCGCCCCGTCCGCCCGAAGCCGGACTTGATCTCGTCAAAGATCAGCATCGCTCCGTGCTTCTCGCAGAGCGCGCGGGCCTCGGTCAGGTACGCGTCCGTCGCGACGAGGCCGTGTCTTGCCTGCACCGGCTCTATGATCAGCCCCGCGATCTCGCGCCCGTGCTCGGCGAAGGCGCGTTTCAGCGTCTCGATGTCGTTGAAGGGGACTTGCAAGTTCTCACCGTCGACATGGAAGAGCTTCTGCTGCTTCGTGACACCATTGACTGAGATCGCGGTGAGGGTCAGGCCATGGTAGTCGCCGGTGAGGTAGAGCATCCTTTTGCGGCCTGTGGCGACAACGGCCATCTTGATGGCGTAGTCGCTCGTCTCGGCGCCGCAGTTTGTGAAAAACACCCGGTCGAACCCGTCGCCGGCGACGTCCGTCAGACGCTCGGCAAGAATGGTCGAGAGGGTTGGCACACCCAGTTGCAGGAGGTTCGGCCAAGGCGCCTCCGCCGCCTGGCGGAGCGCTTTGGTGATCACGGGATGACGCCGCCCCCAATGATGGATCGCAAAGCCCGCAATGAAGTCGAGATACCGGGTGCCGTCGCGGGCGATCAGATGGTGGGGCGCACAGTCGACGAACTCCACCCCCTCATAGCCGAGGGCATTTGTGTACTTGACCGCCTGGTTGTTCAGAACCTCGGCATAGGTGTCCGTCAGGGAGCGGGAGGCCGTGAACGTCTCGACCAGGGCTTCGAGATCGAAATCAGACATGTGGGTCCTTCCCTTTCCGAGTGACGGCGTCAAAATAGAGAAGCGCCGTCAACCCTTTGATTTGAATGTGAACTGGCGCAAAGAACCGGATCAGCCATCCGTCCCGCGCCTCGTCTTCGCACCGGATCAAAAGCCGGAGAAGAGGTCGCGGACAGACGGCAGCGCCGAAGAGGAGGGCGCGGAGGGCGCGACGCTCCGCAGCGGAGAGCGAGGCGATGAGGTCCGGCAGACCGCGCGTGGCGTTCGCCGCGGCGAACTCCGGGAAGTAGGTCTCGCCGAGGCGGCGAAGACCACGAAGCGCCATCCCCGACACCCGCTCAGACACGGACCGACCGGTCTGCGAGGACAGCGTCCGCCGCAAGGTCGGCGAGCGCCATCACAGTGAGCGATGGGTTGGCCCCGAGCGCGTCGGGAAAGAGGCTCACATCTGCCACCCGGATCCGGTGGGTGCCATGGGGACGGAAGTCGGAGCCGACAACGCCGCCGAGCGATGCGCCTCCCATCGGGTGGACCGAGAGGCTAGCCCAGCCGTGGACGATCCGCTCGGCGCCGGCGGCCCGGAACACATCGCTGAGGGCATGGCGTGCGGCGGCGCGTTTTGCTTTGTCGCCGTCACTCAGGTGCTTCACGAGAGTGACATGGTGTTTGCCGGCGCGAATGCGCCCGGGGTCGGTGTCGCGGATCGAGGCCTCGGCCCCTGCCCAATGGCGGTAGTCGTCGAGCTGTGCTGACCGGGTGCCCGACCAAGGCAGGGTGAGGGCCATGACCGCCCGAGGGAGCGCGATGCACTCAAGCTTGAAGCCCTGCGCGGCGAAGGCGGGCTCATCGGAGGCGACGGATTGAAACGCGCCAAGATGCCCATCAACCGGGTCCGCAAAGCGCGCAAACGTGTTGAACTGCGGATGTACGAAAAAACCGCCACCAACGGCGCGCCCCCCAAGGCCGGAGCGAAGAAGGATCGCAGTCGTTCCGATGGCGCCCGCCGTCAACACCACGTGAGCGGCGCGGAGGTGGTGGCGGCGCCCAGCCCGGCGGAGCATCAGGGTCACGCCGTCGCGGCGTTCCGAGACGGCGTCGACCTCCGTTTCGGCCAGGATCCGGAGGCCACGCGCTTCGGCACGCGGAATGGTGGTGACGAGCGCGCTCTGCTTTGAGCGGCGCGGACAGCCGCCCAGGCAGTCCATGCAGTTTTGTCCCTCGTCCCAGCCACACTCCGCCTGCGCGCGGCGAAGCTGGCGGGCGCGATGCCCCGTCGCCGCCATGCCGGCCAGAAAGTGCTTGGCGTTTCGGTTGTTGGCCTCCTCCGGAATGACGCGGTGCTGGAACCGGCCACTCTTGAGCAGGGCCTCGGATCGACACCGGAGGGTGCCGTCCTCGAGCCACGACATCCCCGTCTTCGCCGCCCAGCGCGTAGTGGCTGCCTCGGGCGCGTGATCCAGAAGCGCCTGGTTGACAACCGACGAGCCGCCGACGCCCTTCCCCCGCAGGACCATCATGCGGCCGTCCGTTGTGAACTCCATCCCCTGGTTCCAGAAGAGCTGCCCCTGGGTGAGTTCCGGCAAGGGAAAGGCGTCGGAGTGCCAGTGCCGTCCAGCCTCGATCATCAGGCAACTCTGCCCCGCCGCTGTCAGGCGATCGGCCACGATCCCGCCGGCGAGCCCGCCCCCCACGATCGCGACATCCACGCTCTCCGGCGGGGCCTCGCGGGGCGACGTGCCGACGGGGGTGCGAAGACCTCTCACACCTCCGGATCCGCGGGCAGGTCGACCAGGCTGTCGGCAAAGCCCGTGCCGCCGTCGACAGTGATGATCTGCCCGTTGACGCCTGCGAAATAGGCGGAGCAGAGACCAAGCACAGCCTGAGCCACGGTCTCCGGCGACAGGATCATCTGCGGCGCGCGGCGACGGAGGAGCGCCAGACGCGCCTCTCCAAGAACGCCCTCGAGAGCGTCGGTGTCGACAAAACCCGCGCGGATGGCGTTGACGCGCGTACCGTCCGGTCCGAGACGGTGGGCGAGGTAGCGCACCAGGGTCTCGAGTGCCGACTTCGCGACGGCGATGGCATCGTAGTCGGGGATGTAGCGGAGATGGCCAACGGAGGAGAGCGCCACAACGGCACTCGGGTAGCGGCCGTGCCGGGCATGGATCGCCTGGCAGTGGTCGACAATCGGCCAGGCGCAATACTCGATCGTTCGAAGAAAGTCGCGCCGCCGGTAGTTCTCGACCCGCCCGACGGACGGCGCGAAGGCGGCATTGGACACCAGGATATCGACCGGCCCCGTGGCCTCGATCAGCGTCTCGGTGTCTCCCTGCTGCGCGACATCCGCATCCGCGAAGCGCGGCGCTGGGGCGCCGATGGCCGCAAAGGCGGCCCTGAGCGCCTCGGGATCGCTCGGACCGTCCCGCGACGTGAGCGTGACATGCGCCCCTGCAGCGCCAAAGGCGAGGCCCGTCGCACGGCCAATCCCGCGCGAGCCGCCGGTCACGAGGACTGTTTTGCCTTGAAACTCACTCAATGTAGTTCGTCCGGATCAGACGTGCGGTTTCCGGGCAGGCGAGGCGTGTCCGGTGCATCCGCATCTCCTCCTCCCGCGCAGCATCAAAGGCGTCGAGGCTTGCGCGCGTTTGATGTGCCTTGAGAAGCGAGAGCGCGTCGCGGGGCTTTTGAGCGATGCGCCGGGCAATGTCCTCAGCCTTCGGTTCGACCTCAGCGGCTGGCAGAGCATGGTTGATGCCGGGTGAGGCGGCGAGGTTGCGCCCCCGTCGGTACTCTGTCGAGTAGATGAGCTCGTCGCCCACGCCGAGCCCGAGCCGGGCCGGCCCGAGCCAGGTCACACCCATGCCAGGCGTGAGGCCGAGATCCAGAAAGTTGAACCCGTATCGTGCTGTCTCCGCCAGAATGACGATGTCCGCCGCCAGGCCGAGAGCGAAACCGCCGCCGACCGCACTGCCCCGCATGGCCGCGATGACCGGCACCGGGCAGGCGAGGAGAAGGCGCGGAAGGCCGAGCTCTGCCACCGAGACCTCACCCTCGAGGAGACCGGAGAGCAGGCTCCGCGCGGCGCCGGCGCAAAAAATGTCCGGCAGACCGGTGAGGAGAACGGCCCGGACGGTCTGATCCGCCTCCACTGCGGCAAAGGCGGCGCTAAGGGCATCCACAAAGCGCGCGTCAAGCGCGTTGCGTCCGGGCTCGTCCTCCATCGCGATGCGCGCAACGCCGTCATCCAGGGTCAGCGTGATCGGGTCAGGCACGGCGATAGATCCGCTCGTAGGTGTCGATGCGCTCGAGGACGAGCAGGCCGGAGCCCGCGATCCGGTCGTCAAACCAGTCTGGGACAATGCCGTGATCGGGTGTGTGGTCGCGCGCGCCCATGGCGGCGATCCGTGCCCGCTCCGCCGCCTCGTACTCAGACAGGCTGAGCGGGCGGCGCGCGTCAAGGAGCGCGGCCAGACCGGCCTCCTTGGCCCGCTCCTCCGCCCGGGCGCCGATCCGTGCTTCGTAGAACTCCGCGCACGATCCTGAGCCGTAGGCGAAGACACTGATCGGATCGCCAGCGACAAGGCCCCGTGCATGGTCGAGCTGAGAGAGGAGCGCGTGGAGCGTGCTGGAGCTGAAGCTCGAGCCGATGCGTTTGCTGTAGACGAGCCCCGGCGCTACACGCTGATCGAAATGCGCGCGCGCTGCCTTTCGGTTGAGGCCGAGCGCATGGCCTGTCAGCATCCGGTGCGCCTGAAGCGCCATGCCGGCAAACGGAAGGTGGTAGATGTGACGCTTGAACGCGGTGTCGAGGCTGACCGCCTCGCCCGTCCGACGGAGAAAATCCTCCCACGCCGCTTCGAGCGTCTCAAGATATGTAAAGACGCTGGTCTCGTCATTGCCCGTCTCAACGCCGAGAGCCGGTCGGGTGACATCAGTGACTTCGATCGCAGAGACCCCGTAGCGCACTGGATCGATCTCGAGGAGGTCGGGGGTGTCGGAGAGGAGGATGGCCGCGGCGCAGGCGCCGAAGGCAGGCTCATAGGGTTCACCAAGACCGCTGAGGCTCGTGTCCGCGCAGAGCACCAGCGCTCGGCAGGGGCGCCCCTCCTGAGCGCGGAGCCAGGACAGCGCCATCCGGATGGCCGCCATGCCCCCGTAGCAGGCGTGCTTGATCTCGAAGTTGCGGCAGTGGCTCGGCGTGCCGAGCCAGCGGTGGACCCAGGAACTGACCGGCTTTTCCTGGTCGACACTGGTCTCTGTTGCCACGATCAGGAGTTCGACGCTCGCGATCGTCTCCTCGTCGAGGAGGCCGTGGGCCGCGTTGACGGCCAGGGTGACCGTGTCCTCCCAGGGGGCGACGACACCGCGCTCAGTCGCCATGATTGTCCGCGCCACGCCCGCATAGTCCCGTCCGCGCGCCTCGCAGAGGGCCTCAATGTCGAGCGAGAGGCACATCGGATAGACCTGCAGCTTCTCGATCCCATAGGCCACGCAAGGCTCCCTCGTTACACGTTCGAACTATAGAACTGGGTCGGCGGACCTGTCGCGCGCTATTTCTCACTATTCTGACGCAGGCTTCAGGCCCTCGCGCGCCAGAGCCGCACAAGCGGCAGCATCATGGCCGCACAGGCGACAAGGATCAGGACGAGTGCGATCGGGCTCTGGAAGAAAGCAAAGAAGTTGCCGTCGGTCAGGATCAGCCCCTGGCGGAGCGTCAGCTCCAGCGTCGGGCCCAGCACCATGCCGATCACAAGCGGTGCCATCGGGAACCCTTGGCGCCGGAGGATGAAGCCCGCGACGCCCGCAACGCCCATCACCAGGAGGTCGAACGGGTTGCCGCGCACAAAATAGACGCCAACCGCGCAAAGAAGGACGATCGCGGTCATCATATAGGCCTCCCGCACGCGCAGGATCGGTGCCGCGATCAGCGACAGAAGCATGCCGAGCGGCAGGAGGAGGAGATTGATCACGAAGAACCCGGCGAAGATGGCGCCGATCAGGACCGGGTTGTCCTCGACAAGGTTCGGCCCCGGCGTGATCCCGTGCAGCGTCAGTGTCGCAAGCATAACCGCGGTGATTGCATCTCCGGGAATACCAAGGGCCATCGTTGGGACCAGGGCGCCCCCGGTGACGGCGTTGTTGGCTGCCTCAGACGAGACGATGCCGTCGGGCTCGCCGCTGCCGTAGCCCTCCTTGTTGGGAGAGGAGCGTCGCCCCTCGGCGTAAGAGATGAAGGCCGCCGTTGCGGCGCCCGTTCCGGGAAGAACACCGATCACATTGCCGATCAACACCGACTTTGCGAGGTTGCGCCCCCTGCCCCGCCACATCCGAAGCCGCGGGAGAACAATCCCGCTGAAATTCACAAGCTCCGACACGCTCGAGATTTTGGCGCTGGCGCGGACCAGCACTTCGGAGAGGGCGAAGACACCGATGACCACAGCGAGCAGGTTGAACCCCGAGTAGAGCTGCCAATTGTCAAAGGTGAAGCGGAACTCTCCAATGATCGGATCGCCGCCGACAAGGCTGAGAAAGATCCCGATCATGCCCGAGAGCAGCCCTTTGACGAGTGATCCGGTCGAGACTGAGACAATGCATGTCATCCCGAGAAGGATGAGGGCAAAGGTCTCGATCGGCCCGAACTCAAGCGCGAAGGCCGCGAGCTGAGGGGCGGCGAATATGAGGACCACGGCCGAGATCAGGCCGCCGACAACCGAGGCCTGCGTCGCCCAGCCGAGCGCCAGTCCCGCCTCCCCCCGCTGGGCCATCGGATAGCCGTCGAGGCACGTGGCCGCCGATTGCGGCGTGCCGGGCGTGTTGATCAGGATTGCCGAGATCGAACCGCCATAGACCGAGCCCGCATAGACCGCCAAAAGAAGAAGGATGGCGGGCGCCTGGCTCATCCCGAGCGTGAACGGCAGCACGATGGCCACGGCCACCGTCGAGCCGATCCCGGGCATCGCGCCGAGGACGATGCCAAGCACTGTCCCAAGCACCAGGGTCAGCAGGCCCTCGACGCTGAGGAGGATCGCGAGAGCCTCGGGGAGAGACGAGAGCATCCGTCCGCCTCAGATGTAATGCGTGAAGGGCGACACGGGGAGCGGCATCCCAAGCGTGTGGTTGAAGAGGAGGACAAGAGCCCCCGGCACGGCCAGCGCATAGGCGATGACAACCAGCGGATGGCGCACGCCGAAAACCGGCAGACACACGGTCGAGAAAACCGCCGATGTCAGAAAGAACCCAACGCGCGTCACGAGGTTTGTGTAGATGAGGACCGCCGCCACAAGAAGGAGGAGGCGCCAGAGGCCGCTGATCGGCGGCGCCTCTGCCGCGTCGGTGACCGCTTGCACCAGGGCAATCAGCGTCAGGCCGATCCAGATCGTGAGGATGATCCGCGGAAAGAACACCGGTGAGTGGGCACTGCCGACGTCGGAATAGCTCCCCAAGAAACTGGACGCATAGAGGGCGAGCGCTGCGAGGAGCAGAACGAAAAGCACGAGCACGCGCTCGGTCAGGAGCCGGGACATGGCGACCTCCGGGCGGACACCCCGGCGCTCGGCCGAGGTGTCCTCGCTGGGTTCAGAGGCCCGCGGCTTCGATGAGGGCGCTGTTGGCCTCATACTGCGCGCGGAAGAAGGCGTCGAACTCCTCCGGGCCGCGGTGATTGATCACCGTGCCGGAGCTTGCGGCGAACTCCTGGAAGCCCTCAGAGTTGACCGCCGTTTCGCAGGCTTCGGCCAGAACGGCGACCGTCTCCTCCGGAACGCCCGCGGGTGCGAAGAGGCCACCCCAGAGGTAGAGCTCGTTGAGCGGCGGCTCGATGCCCACCTCAGTTGCGGTCGGCACGTCCGGGAAGTTCTCCAGCCGCTCCGAGTTGAAGACCATCAGCGGGCGGAAATCGCCGCGGTTCATCAGAAGCTCGGTGTCGCCGAAGAAGTGGATGTTGCCGGCCGTGAGCTCTTTGATGGCCGGGCCGGAGCCTTGGAATGGCAGGTGTTTCACCTTGTCCATCATCCCGAGACCCGAGAAGGCCGAGACCATCGAGAGATGTGTGATCGCGCCTGGGCCCGAAGATCCAAAGACATACTCTGCCGGAGCGGCCTCAACGGCGGCCTTGACGTCGTCCATCGACTGAAACGGGCTGTCCTCGGCCACGAAGAGCATCGTTGGCGAGGCTGCGATCGAGCAGATCGGCGTCCAGCTGTCGACGCCATAGGGCACGTTCTTGATCTGCGGCTGGATCGTGGACACCGTGATCGACATATAGGCCATCTGGTAGCCCGTTGGGCGCTGGCCAGCGAGCGCCGAGGCCGCGACAGTGCCCGATCCGCCCGCCATGTTCGAGACAAACACGTTCGAGCCAACCGCCTCTTCGAAGTGCGGCGCGAGGCCACGGAGCAAGAGATCCGTGCCGCCCCCGGCGTTGAAGGGCGCGATCAGGTTGATCGGGCGCTCCGGGAAATCCGTGGCAAGAGCAACGGTTGCAGTTGCAGTGACGGCGACTATCGCGCCGAAAAGACGACGTGCCATTTTTGGCTTCCTCCCTGAGTGTTGCGGCCCACGGACCGTGAGCTCTTGAGGAGGTTTTAAGGTTGTCGTGCCGAATGACAACATGTGCTGACCGCATTGTTGGGGCCAATGGGCGCAGCACCGCACGCGAACCCACAGTCTCGTGCCCCAATCCGTTGAGCCTGGAGTTTTCCTGGCAAGGCCTCGTTTCGACGAAAGAACTGTCGCCGACAGGGGATGGACACGCGTTGGAGAACGCCAAGAACTGCACGCCTCGAGCCGGTGACGCCCACGTGTTCATCGAGAGTGGCCGCCCCGATGCAACATGATGCATCCGCCGCCACGCGATCCGGACGGCCGTCGTGACGGATTTGACTGCGATCCGACGTAATGTCAGCGGCAAACCTGTCTGAGCAGGGCCGGCGTCGCGTCAACGTCCACAATGACGCGACGCTCGCTGCTGGCCAGGAGTTTGGTCCACGAGCTGAACCGGCCAGTGCCGTTCATCAACGACCAAGATGCTTCCAAGTGTGTCTGCAATGTGTACGTCGGCGCCCTTGTTCTCGGGAAAGGACGGTGCCGCCCCGTGTGTCTCAGTTGTGTCTCAGGCGACAATCGGCGACTGGGTGTTGCACCCGACCCTGCCGCGACCACGCTTTCTCAACCTTGTCCGCTGCGTCATTGCCCCCTAAGGTCTGGAACGATTGACCTGCCCGATGTGGCCCATCCGGCATGGGCCATCTGCCCCGAACATTTGGAAGGCATGATGCGCGATCTTCTCGGGCTGACGGATCGCGCAGATGGCGCCGATGCGGCCTCACGCTTCAAAGAACCATGTCAAGCCGCGTGGCGAGAATCTGCGCGATCCGTTCGGCGTAGTGTCCGTCAGCCGCGCTTGCTTGCGTTGGGGCGACAAGGAGGTGTTTGCCCGGATGATCGAAGCGCCGTCTGCCGAACGCGCCGATGATGATTGGCGGTGATTGGGCGAAGGCCATACGTTCGAGAAAACCCAATCACCATGGCGAGGCGCACCGCACTAAGTCCAGCCATCGCAAGCCATCGCGATTGATGAAGATTGTGGCAGTGGGCACGCGTCTCATCTGCTCCGGACGTGCCGTTGTGTTTCGGAAGGACCTGTTCCGGACGCGTCATCTGCGCATCGGTCAGCCAAACAAGAGCGTACATGTCACCACAGGCTCTCTTGCGGACGTCAACCATGCCATGGCTTGTCGATCAATGGCTACGGACGGCAGTTGCATCCGCATGGATGGCGCTGGTTTC
>JBCCWM010000133.1:0-10837 GCA_039193505.1 Pseudomonadota bacterium
CATCGAACGCTCGACCTTTCTGATCGGCGGCGACGGCACGATCCAACAAGCTTGGCGCAAAGTGAAGGTGCCCGGCCATGCCGACGCCGTCCTGGAGGCGGTCAAAGCGCTGTGACCCCGCTGGCGGTCGCTGCGACCGAGGTTCTCGAGACGGCGGATGCGCGCGCCAAGACCTCCGCCGCCCGGGCTCTGGCGTGGGCGTGGAGGGCCGCCCGGCAGGACGGCTCGCTGCCCGAGATCGGGCATGCCGACCCTCCCGCCGCGCCGGCGCGGCCGGAGGCGCCGGTCCTTCTCGACCCTCGCAAGGTTCCGCGCCGCCGCCCGGGCTCTCCGGAGGGACGGATCGCGATCCTGCATGCAATCGCGCATATCGAGCTGAACGCCGTCGATCTGCACCTCGATATCCTGGCGCGGTTCACGGACGTGGAGATGCCGCCCGGGTTCTATGACGACTGGGTGCAGGCCGCCGACGAAGAGGCGAAACACTTCACCCTGCTCGCCGACCGGCTCGAGACCCTCGGCAGCCACTACGGTGCGCTCGCGGCGCATGCCGGCATGTGGCGGGCCGCCGCCGATACCGCCGACGACATCGAGGGGCGGCTTGCGGTCGTGCCCATGGTCCTTGAAGCACGCGGCCTGGATGTGACGCCGGGCATGATCGAACTCTTCGAGAAGGCCGGCGAAACTGAGACTGTCGCGGCTCTCAACGTCATCTATGCCGAGGAGGTGGGCCATGTGGCCTACGGTTCGAAGTGGTTCCATTTCCTCTGCGGGAGGCATAACAGGGACCCCAAGGATCGCTTTCATGAGCTGGTGCAGCACTACTTTCACGGTAGTCTCAAGCCGCCGTTCAACGTGGAGAAGCGCGCCGAAGCGGGCCTTCCGCCTGATTTTTATTGGCCGCTGGCAGCCACTTCCTAATTTCGGCAAAATCCCGCCGATATTGAGAAAAATTTTGTCCGGAAGCGTTGCGCGTTCACACTTTCTTGACCTATCCATCCTCCATACGGCAGGGCAGTCGCGAACGGGAAACAATCCCGGCGCGGACTTGAATGGGTAGAAGAATGACGGACAATTCCATCGTCACGGAGACCGCACGCGCGCATATCCCAGACGCCGACCCGACACCCTCCCGCGCAGCTGGGACGGGCACTCGAACCCTCACAGTCTCGCGAACCGCGATTTTGGCACTGGGCGGGGCCATCGGCGGGCTCGCGACCTTCTCTCTCGGCGCAGGCGCCTATATCGTGATCAGCCTGATCGGTGAGCCGAGCGATCGGGCCACCGAAAGTCCGGTCGCCGCGGCCTATGAGGCCCGGATCGCGGCGCTGACCGCTGAGCGCGACGCCTACCGCAAGTCGGAGGCCGCAACGGCTGCCCGGCTCGGCACGGCCCTGGCGGAGATCTCAAAGCGTGAGGCGGATGTCATGGCGTTGGCGCGGGAGCGGACGGAGCTCTCCGGTCGCGTCAATGCTGCGCGCGCACAGCTCACCTCCGCGGTCGACGCGCGGCGCGAGGCTGAGGCCCAGATCGAAGACCTCTCCCACCATCTCGCGGTGCTCCGTGAAGAGGCCAAAGAGGGTGTGATGGCCGCGGAACTCGATGGCGCGCTCTCCACGCTGACCTCTGCCCTCGATGCTGCCGTTGTGGCGCGGGACACAGCGCGAACCGATCTCGACCGGCTGCAGACCGACATCGCGACCCTCGAGCTGACGATGGAAATCGCCTCCGAGCGGCAGGCGCAATTGGTGGCCGGTCTCGAGGATGCGGTCGAGATGTCGTTCAAGCCGCTCGAGACGATGTTCGACCGCTCCGGGCTCGACGTCGATGACTTAATGGACAGCATCCGTTTGAGCTACTCGGGATTCGGCGGCAGCGCATTGCCGATCACCGTCTCCACACGCGGCTTCGATGATCCCGCTTTGAACGAGCGGTTTGCCGCCGTCATGGACGGGATGGACAAAATGAACATGATGCGCATCGTCGCGACCAAGGTGCCGTATGCGATGCCCGTGACAGCCGCGCACCGCTTCACCAGCGGCTTCGGCACCCGTCGAGACCCAAAAACTGGGGCGCGGCGGGCACATAACGGGATCGACCTCGCTGCCCCCCGCGGAACGCCGATCCTCTCGACGGCCGACGGAGTTGTCGTGTTCGCGGCGCGGCAGTCGGGGTATGGAAATCTGATCAAGATCCGGCACGAGTTTGGGTTCGAGACAGTCTACGCGCATTTGAACAAAATCCATGTCGCCGAGGGCGACCGGATTGCGCGCGGCGACCATATCGGCGATATGGGGACGACGGGTCGCAGCACCGGCGTACACCTCCACTACGAGGTTCGGATCGGCGGCCGGCCTGTGAATCCCATGACCTTCATAAGGGCCGCGAGAGATGTTTTCTAAGAACAAACCAGGTGAAGCAGAAAGCATGAGTACGGCGCCAAAGCCCACAACACCCCCGCTCACATCGACGCCACCGGTGACCTCATCGGCGACGAAGTCCAAGCCATCACCGTCGATCCTGTCCGCGGATCTGACGATCAAGGGCCACCTCAAGACATCCGGCGATATCCAGGTCGAAGGCACGATTGAGGGCGACATCGAAGCACACCTCCTCACCATCGGTGAGAATGCCACGGTGAAGGGTGAGTGCGTCGCCGATGATGTCGTGGTCACGGGACGCGTCGTCGGGCGCGTGCGCGGGATCAAGGTGCGGCTGACCTCGACCGCGCGGGTCGAGGGCGACATCGTTCACAAAACGATCGCGATCGAGTCCGGCGCGCATTTCGAGGGCTCCGTGCAGCGGAGCGACGATCCGCTGAAAGCCTCCACGCAAAAGGCGATCCCAGCCCCTGCTGCGGCCCCGGCCGCCGAGTGACGGAGCCTAGACGCGCGGCCTAGTCAGTCTGCGCGTCTGCCCGCCCCTTGCCACTGACGTTGTGGGCAAGAGTGGCTGCCATGAAGGCATCCAGATCTCCGTCCAGCACACCCTGAGAATCCGAGGTCTCGTGGTTCGTCCGGAGGTCCTTAACCAATTGATAGGGCTGGAGAAAGTAGGAGCGGATCTGGTTTCCCCAGCCGATCTCCCCCTTTGAGTCATGCGCATCCTGGATCGCCTGGGTCCGCTTGCGCATCTCGAGCTCGTAGAGCTTCGACTTCAGCGCGGCCATCGCGATCGCGCGGTTTTGGTGCTGGGACTTCTCTGAACTGGTGACCACGATCCCGGTCGGCGCATGTGTGATCCGAACAGCGGAATCGGTGGTGTTGACGTGCTGTCCTCCCGCACCGGAACTGCGATACGTGTCGACGCGGATGTCAGACGGGTTGACCTCGATCTCGATCGAGTCGTCCACGACCGGGTACGCCCAGACGCTCGCGAACGAGGTCTCGCGCGTGCCTTTGCCAAAGGGCGAAATCCTCACGAGGCGGTGGACGCCCGACTCGGTCTTGAGCCAACCGTAGGCACGTTCACCCTTGATGAGGTATGTGACGGACTTGATACCCGCCTCGGCGCCGGCGGTCTCGGACTGAAGCTCCACCTTGAAGCCGCGCTTCTCCGCCCAGCGCACATACATTCGGGCAAGCATCTGCGCCCAGTCGCAGGCCTCCGTCCCCCCGGCGCCGGCGTTGATCTCGAGGTAGCTGTCATTCGCGTCGGCTTCCCCGTCGAGGAGCGCTTCAATCTCGGCGCTTGCCGCGCTCTCACGCAGAAGGGCGAGCGCCTCTTCGGCCTCGCTCACGACCTCCGCGTCGTCTTCCGCCTCGCCGAGCTCGATCAACTCGCGCTGGTCGTCGAGCTCGCGGGCCAGCGACGTATATCGATCGATGGCGGAAGCCAGCGTCTGCCGCTCCCTCATCAGTTTCTGGGCGCGCGCGGGATCGGACCAGAGGTCCGGATCCTCCGACATGGCGTTGAATTCCTCCAGCCGATGCTCGGCCGTGTCCCAGTCGAGGCGCTGGCGCAGTAGCTCAAGCGACCTTTCGATCTCGGCAACATGGGCTTCGGTTTCGGCGCGCATCTGCAAGCCTCTCGGAGTGGATTGGCCCTCGGTTTTATCTCCCGTCCGGAGGGGAGGCAAGAGGTCCGGAGCGCACGACCTCGAGGATCTGAGCCAGCATGGCGCGGCGTGTCGGCCGGTGCGCAAGCCGGGCGGCGGATGCGCGTGCAGCCGCAGAAATCTCCTGACATCTCTGGGGGTTGGCCCGTGCCCAGTCGATCTTCGCCTCGGCGTCGAGGGCGCCTGGCGCAAGGGGAACATAGTGCTCCCATGGGCGGAACAAAGGTGTGTAGTAGAGCTCCCATCCATCCTCCTCCTTCAACACGACCGAGCGTGTGTTGGCCGCCATCAAGAAGTTCGACCCCGTGTCATACCCAGCAAGGCTGAGGACATAGCGGTGGCGGTGAAAGAACGAGGGCGCGCGCCGCGCATCGACGTAGGGGGCGAGACGCGGATGCTGTGCCAGGTTTGCCTGTCCCCGTCCGAGGACGAGCTTGGCATCGATGACGGGGGATGCCGCCGTCCGGTGCACAAGGTTGTAGCGCGAGAGGCCAAGAAGGGACGGCCAGGCATCGCCCCCCTCGCTCAGCGCTCGGGCGAGCACATAGGCCAGCCGAGGCTCGGCGCGATCCGGCATCAGCTTTGCCTGCGTGAGGCCCGTGAGGGCGCCTCTCCAGACCGCGGCGTCCGCCTTCTGGGACCACGGCACCTCATCCGGTGTCTCGAGGCTGACAAAGCCCGCCGCGCCTGGCGTGTGGTAGCGCGGTAGCGGCCACAGCACGAGGCGGCACGTCCCGGGCCTGCGGCAATAGACGAGGGTCGGTGCCGGCGGCGCGCCAAGATCGGTCGTGCCGTAGGGCCGCGCATCCTGCATGTCGACCACAAGCGGCGCGCGGTGCCCCAACTGATGGGCCTCGTTCAGAACCGCCTCGGTCCGCTCGAGCTTGGGATTTTGCGTCGTGTCGGCAAAGAACGGCCAGCGCGCGCGCGGATCGACGGCGATTGGAAAAGCCCGACCGATCCGGTCGACCACTGGGCCGCGACCATCCCAAACGGCGTAGAGGTCCCCAACAATCTCCATATCAGTCAAGGGCGGAGCGGGGTCCGACCGTGTGGCAAAGGCTGTCAGCTCGTCTCGCAACGGCGTGTCGAGGGCGGTCGACCGCGGTGATGGCAGCGTCGTCTGGGGCGTCTCTTGGGTTGCGAGTTGGGCTGGCACCTCTGGTGGGGGCAGGTCGAAATGTGCCCCGAGGTGGGCAACCACGGGAGATGGGTCGGCTGCATCGAAGACGAGGAACCGAGGATGCGCCGCCAAAGCGGTGCGGCAGGAGCGCTGATGCCTGGCAGCGTGAGCGGCCAGAGCGTCGGGAAGGGCGTCTGGCGACACGCCAAAGACCTCAGCGAGAGATGGTGTCGACTGAGATGAGAGATAGGCTCGCGCCCAGTCCGACGGATCGACAAGGGGGAGGAGGGCGTATGCATCGGGAAACGCCGCGATAACAGTGTCGAACGCCGTGTAGGCCCATCTCGGTGGACGGTGGAGGCAATGCTCACCGACGAGGTCGCAGACGAAATGCGCCTGCAATCCCTTCGGAAACGGATGGGACCCGGTCCGGGCCGCATAGAGGATGCTGTCAGCGTGATGCCCGCCGCGCGCCGCCTTGTATCCGCCGCGGCGAAACATCCTGAGGAGCGGACCGCTCGCCGCTCCGGGAAGCCCAAAGGAGAAAACGCGCGGCAGCGCCGCCAGAGGATCCGTCAGTAGCTGCCGCCAGTTGTCAGAACGCCAAAGCCTGGACGTTGCGGGAGAACTTTGTTTTGTCCCCGCACGACAATCTCACGGGAGCCTGCGGCGGACGGGCGATCGAAGAGCGGCAGGTTCTCGGCCATCTCAAAGCCGCCATCGATGTAGCGGCCCGCCGAGCCCACCGGAGGTTCCTCCCCCGCGCGGAAGAGCTCCGCCACCACATGGGCCCCGCTGGCATTGTTGGGCAGGCGCACGCCGGTCGATCGGTCAATTTTGACAAGGACAGTGCCGGGGGGCTGCGGACGGTTGAAATTGTTGAACTCTTGCAAGGCGACTTTCATGAACTCAGCGAACACGGGTCCGCACATGGTGCCCCCATAGGCCCCGCGTCCCATCGGCCGCGGCTGGTCGAAGCCCATGTAACAGCCGGCCGCAATTTGCGGGGTGAACCCTATGAACCAAACGTCTTTGCTGTCATTGGTCGTTCCGGTTTTGCCAGCGATCGGCACCCCGAGCGGCTTGCCCACCGTGCTCGCCGCCGTGCCGCGGCTGACCACGCCCTGCATCATGCCCGAGAGTTGGTAGGCCGTGACCGGATCCATGATCTGGCGTGCATCGTTCCAGATCCAGGGCAGCTTCCCGGGTCGCGCCGTGTCTCCGTCGCAGTGACGACATTCCTGCGGGTCCTGGCGCACGATCGTGTTGCCGTTGCGGTCCTGCACGCGATCGACGACCGAGGGCTCGATGTACTTGCCGCCATTGGCGAACATCGAATAGGCCGCCACCATTTTGTAGAGCGTCGTCTCGCCCGCACCGAGGGAGTAGGACAGAAACTCCGGCATGTCGTCATAGACGCCAAAGCGCTCAGCATATTGGCTGACCCGACCCATTCCTATGTCCTGCGCGATGCGAACCGTCATCAGGTTGCGCGATTGCTCAATCCCAGTGCGGAGCGGTGCGGGCCCGTAGAACCGGTTGGAGGCGTTCGTCGGACGCCAGATGCCCGCTGCAGTGTCCACTTCGACCGGCGCGTCCACGACGATCGTGTTGGGCCCGTAACCCGAATCAAGTGCAGCCGCGTAAACGAAAGGCTTGAAGCTAGAGCCAGGTTGCCGGGTGGCCTGCGTCGCCCGGTTGAAGACCGAGTGCTGGTATGAGAACCCACCCTGCATGGCGAGCACACGACCGTTCTGGACGTCCATCGCCATAAAAGCGCCCTGCACTTCCGGGATCTGGCGCAGCGACCATCGCACAAACGCACCGTTCTCCACGATCGCCCTGACGAGAACCACATCGCCAACTCGGTAGAGGTCACGCGCGTCTCCGGGGCGTCCCGCATGCCGGCCGCTGAAACGGATGCTGTTGATCCAGCTCGCCTCCGAAAGGGTCAGGAAGTGCCCATCCGCATCGTTCTCCACCCCTTCGACACCGATCCGAGCGGAGGTGTCGCTGACCTCCAGCACGACCGCAGGGATCCATCCCACGATGTCTCGCGGCACCCGGCTGTCCGCGAGCGCGGTGCGCCATCCCTCCTCCGTGGTAAGTAGGTCCGCTTCCAACTCCTCAAACGGGCCGAGGTACACACCGCGGGAGCGATCGTATTGCTCGAGCCCGCGTCGGAGGGCATTGGATGCGGCATTCTGCAACTCCGGGTCGACGGTCGCTCGAATGGTGAGGCCGCCGCCGAAGAGCTGCTCTTCGCCACCGGGAAGGCGCTCGGAGAGCTGTCGCCGGATCTCATCGGTAAAGTAGTCCCGGGGCGGCAGTGCATCGCGGGATGAGAGAATATCCCCGGACTGCACGGTTCGAAGGTCTTCGGCACGCGCTGCCTCATAGACTTCGCGCGAGATATAACCGTTCTCGAACATCTCTTTGAGCACGAAATTGCGCCGCCAGATCGCGTCGTCATAGTCTCGCACGGGATGGAGACGCGCAGGCCGCTGCGGCAGCGCCGCGAGATAGGCGGCTTCGGCGACAGAGAGCTCTTCGATTGTCTTCGCAAAGTAGGTCTGCGTCGCGGCCGTCACACCGTAGGAGTTCTGACCGAGATAGATCTCGTTCAGATAGAGCCCTAGAATGTCCTCTTTCGAGAGGGCCTGCTCCACCCGAACGGCGAGGATCAGCTCCTTGATTTTCCGCTCGACCGACCGCGAGCCGTCGAGCAGGAAGTTCTTCATGACCTGCTGCGTGATGGTCGATGCGCCGCGCAGGCGCCCACCTCGGGCTGCATCCACGGCGGCCTTCACCATCCCAAGGGCGTCAAACCCGGAATGGACATAGAAGTTCTTGTCCTCGGCAGAGATGAACGCGTGCTTGATCAGGTCTGGAATCTCGTCTGTTGGCGTATAGATCCGCCGCTCGCGCGCAAACTCGTCCATCACGAGACCGCGCGCCGAATACACTCTCGAGATTGTCGCGGGCTCATACTGTGCCAGCTGCTCGTGGTCCGGCAGGTCGCTGCTGTAGTAATAGAATATGCCCGCAACGACTGCGATCGCGGTGACGGTGCCGAGGCTCGCCCAGGCGAAGAGAAACCCCAAAAAGTTCAGGATGCCGCGCACAGGTCCCATCCTTTTGTCCACTGCTCGAAAAGGATTATGACAGCTGGGTTAACGGATTCCAACTCCCGCCCGCCGACGGCCACGCGGCGCGGCGGACATGTGTCTCTTTGACGGATGTCGAAAAACCGATTGTCATTCTTTGCGCCCGCAGGCTAGGGTGCTGGCATTCGGGCACTCGCCTGGAAAATGCATTTGGTGCGCGGGTCTGGATCGACATCCCCATGGACGCTCCGGCCACCGCGCGCTCTCGGCGCTGCGGCGCCAGCCGGCCCGGAGGTTTCGGGCATCCGTGATAGGCGCCGTGTGCCGGCGCTGGAGTGACAACCGCGATGGAGCGACCCTCGACCGCACGTCTTCCGTCCGAACCGCCTTCTGGTGGGTTTCTCGACGGGACGCGGCCAGCGCTTCTGACCCCCATATGCCGAGCCGCCCTCCCGCGCCGCGACCCAGTCGCCCGGGCTGCGACGCCGGCACGAAAGACCATCCCCCTTCATGCCAATGAAAATGCTCATCGATGCGACCCACGCGGAGGAAACCCGCGTCGTGGTCGTCGACGGAAACAAAGTTGAGGATTTCGACTTTGAATCATTGAACCGTCGGCAGCTCGCCGGAAACATCTACCTCGCAAAAGTGACACGCGTCGAACCGTCTTTGCAGGCGGCGTTTGTTGATTACGGCGGCAACCGCCACGGCTTTCTGGCGTTTGCCGAGATCCACCCCGACTATTACCAGATCCCAAAGGCTGATCGCGACGCCCTCCTGGCGGAGGAGGCGCGTCTCAACGCCGAAGCGGAAGCGGCCGCAGAGGCCGAGGCGCAACGCGGGCGTCGCCAGACCGCCCCAGCCGCCGCCGCGCCAGTTGATGCTGTCACGACAACGGAGCTCGATACCGACGACGACGTGTCGACCCTCGTCGAAGATCTTCCGGAGGCGACAGGGACGGCCGATGCGGCGACGGCCTCGGACACCGATGTCGAAGCGGTCGAAAAAGCCCTTTCGGATGCCGAACCCGTGGCGGCCGACGCATCCTCAGCTGCAACAGACGCCCCCGAAACGGGTGAGGCGCCTTTGACGGTCGACGAGACCGAAGAGAGCGAAGCCGGACCTGCAGCAGATCCCGAGGCAATGACCGAGGCGACGACAGAGGAGAGCGCTCCCGCCGACCCGGAGCTTGCCACTGACGCGTCCGAGGAGGCCACGGACGAGGGCCTTGATGACGAGTACGGATCGGTCGCGGATGACGAGGTCAAGGCGGAGATCACGCCGCGCAAACCCCGCCCCAAGCGGTACCGCATCCAAGAGGTGATCAAAGTCCGCCAGATCCTCCTCGTCCAGGTGGTCAAGGAGGAGCGTGGCAACAAGGGCGCCGCGCTGACCACGTATTTGAGCCTTGCCGGGCGGTACTGCGTGCTGATGCCCAACACGGCCCGAGGCGGCGGCATCAGCCGCAAGATCACCTCCGCCACGGACCGAAAGAAGCTGAAGGAGATCGCCTCAGAACTGACAGTGCCGCAGGGGGCCGGGCTGATCATCAGGACAGCAGGCGCCAAGCGCACCAAATCCGAGATCAGGCGCGACTACGAGTTTCTGCTCCGCCAATGGGAGCAAATCCGAGATCTGACGCTCCGCTCCATCGCGCCGGCGCCGATCTACGAGGAAGGGAGCCTGATCAAGCGCTCGATCCGCGACCTCTACAATCGGGACATCGACGAGATTTTCGTCGAGGGCGAGCGGGGCTACCGCGAAGCCAAGGATTACATGCTCATGCTCATGCCGAGCCATGCGAAAAACGTGCATGCCTATACGGACGCGATGCCTCTTTTTTCGCGCCACCAGGTGGAGAACTACCTGACAGCGATGTTCAATCCGACGGTCCAGCTGAAGTCGGGCGGGTATATCGTGATTGACGTAACCGAGGCGCTGGTTGCGATCGACGTGAACTCCGGTCGGTCGACCAAGGAGGGCTCGATCGAGGAGACGGCGCTCAAGACCAATCTCGAGGCGGCGGAGGAGGCGGCACGCCAGGCGCGGCTTCGCGACCTCGCCGGTCTGATCGTGATCGACTTCATCGACATGGAGGATCGGCGGAACAACGCTGCCGTCGAGAAGCGCCTCAAAGAAAAGCTGAAAAGCGATCGGGCTCGGATCCAAGTCGGCAAGATCTCGTCCTTTGGGCTTTTGGAAATGAGCCGGCAGCGCCTCCGCCCCGGCATGTTGGAGGCGACGACCGCGCCCTGCCCTGCATGCCATGGCACCGGCCGGGTCCGCTCGGACGACAGCATGGCCCTGGCTATCCTCCGAGAGCTCGTGGAGGAGGGTGTCCGCAAGCGCTGCAAAGAAGTGCTGGTCTCCTGCCCCGTCACCATTGCCAACTACATTCTCAACGCAAAACGCGACCATGTCGCCATGATCGAGGCCCGCTTCGGCCTTTCGGTGAGGATCGAGGGCGATCCGACCCTCGTGAGCCCCGACTTCAAGATCGAGCGGCTGAAGGTTGCAACCCGCTCGGTGTCCCAGATTGGACTTCCGATC
>JBCCWM010000134.1:0-10818 GCA_039193505.1 Pseudomonadota bacterium
CTGCGCCGGATCATGCGACGCGCCATGCGCCACGCCCACTTGCTGGGCGCGAAGGACCCGGTGATGCACCGGCTCGTGCCGGTGCTCGTGCGCCAGATGGGCCAGGCCTATCCGGAGCTCGCCCGCGCACAGATGTTGATCGAGGAGACGCTGCGCCTCGAGGAGACACGCTTCAAGCAAACGTTGGACCGGGGTCTCTCGCTCCTCGACGCGGAGCTTGAGGCGCTAGAGGACGGCGTTGCGCTGCCGGGCGCGACGGCGTTCAAGCTATACGACACGTACGGATTTCCCCTCGATTTGACGCAGGATGCGCTCCGTGAGCGCGCGCGCGACGTCGATGTCGACGGCTTCGCCATGGCGATGGCCGAGCAGAAGGCCAAAGCGCGCGCCGCATGGGCCGGCTCAGGCGAGACATCGGATGATCGGGTCTGGTTTGACCTAGCCGATGAACTGGAGAGTGAGTTTCTTGGCTACGAGACTGAGACGGCGCAGGCCATTGTCGCGGCGCTCGTGGTGGAGGGCGCGCGCGTTGAGGGTCTCCAGGCCGGGCAACAAGGCTGGGCCGTGCTGAACCAGACGCCGTTTTATGCGGAGGCGGGCGGGCAGGTGGGGGACCACGGGGCCATCAGCGCCGTCGACACGGGCGCACATGCTGCTGTCACCGACACGCGTAAGTTTGCCGGCGGGCGTCTGTCCGCGCATCTCGTGGCCGCGGCGGCACCGCTTGCCGTCGGCGATGCGGTGATTGCGGAAGTCGATCGTGCCCGCCGAAGCGCCATTCGCGCGAACCATTCGGCGACGCACCTCCTCCACGAGGCCCTCCGCCGGGCGCTCGGACCCCATGTGGCGCAGCGGGGCTCGCTGAATGCGCCGGACAGGCTCCGCTTCGATTTTGTGCACACCAAAGCCGTGGAGCCGGCGGAGCTCACGGCGGTCGAGCATGCGGTCAATGCCATGGTCCGACAGGACAGCCCGGTTGAGACGCGCGTGATGACCCCAGCCGAGGCTGAGGCCGAGGGCGCCCGCGCGCTATTCGGTGAGAAGTATGGCGACGAGGTCCGCGTGGTCTCGATGGGGCGCGCAGAAGACGGTGTCGGGCCACGAGGGGATGTCTACTCGCTCGAGCTCTGCGGGGGCACGCATGTGGCGCGCACGGGCGAGATCGGGACATTTGCCTTGGTCTCCGAGACCGCCTCCTCCGCCGGGGTGCGCCGGATCGAGGCCGTGACCGGGGCGGAGGCGCTGCGACTTCTCCGTGGCCGGGACATGACGCTTTCGGCGGTCGAGGGGCTCCTGAAGACCCAGGGCACGGCTGTGCCCGACCGTGTCCGCGCCCTCCTCGAGGAGCGTCGCGCGCTCCAGTCCGAGGTTGCGGACCTCAAGAAAAAGGTGGCACTCGGGGGAGAGGCGGAGGCCGCGGCCCGCGACGTGGCGGGCGTCCCGTTTCTGGCGCAGACTTTGTCGGGTGTCTCCGGCAAGGACCTCCGCGGGCTTATCGATGCGCACAAGAGCCGGCTCGGTTCCGGCGCGATCCTGCTGATTGCGGACACAGGGGGCAAGGCGGCGGTGGCCGCTGGCGTGACCCAGGATTTGACCGGCCGGATCTCTGCGGTGGATCTCGTCCGTGTCGCGGCTGAGACGCTCGGTGGAAAGGGCGGCGGTGGCCGGCCGGATATGGCGCAGGCAGGCGGTGCGGATCCATCGCGCGCAACGGATGCTATTGCGGCCGCGGAACGGCTCCTCGCGGGCTGATCAGGCGAACACGGTCTCGTCGCGGCGTCCGTTGAGGAGCGGTGTGACCTGTCCGACGACAGCGGCCGTGGTGACACAGACCGCGACGCCCGCCAGCGTCACGATGACATCGCCGATCAGGACAGAGTAGACGCCAACGTAGAGGAGCAGAAACGAGCGCGCGGCCTCAAGAAGAATGGCGGAGCTGATGGCGATCACCGACGTGGTCCACCACCGCGCGAAGAGCGCGGGCACCGGGGCGCTCAGCGCCGCAGTCCAGATGTCGCGGAGCGCGATGTAGGGCTTCCAGAGAAACCAGATCGGCACAAAGTACCACCCGACGGCCCAACCCGGCGTGACATCGGTCGCGCCCGGCATCGCCTCCGCCGCAAGGCGAAAAGCGCGAAACGTCCAAATCAGAAACCAGACGGACGCCGCGAGCGCGAGCACGCCGTAGGCAATCGCGACAACGCCCGCGCCCAAGAGAACAGGCATCGGCAGATAGCCGATGCCTGGCAGATATCCCGTCTCGCCCGCCATAATCGCCAGCAAGGCCGGCATCCCAGCGATCGCCGTGGCCAAATAGAGCCGCTGCGTCCACCGAGCTGGGCCGTCGAGACGGTCAGCCATCACCCAGCAAGCGCCTTGCCAAGGGTCTCGTCAATCTTCTCGAGGAAGCCCTCTGTGGTCAGCCACGTCTGATCCGGGCCCACAAGAAGCGCGAGGTCCTTGGTCATAAACCCGCTCTCAACCGTCTCGACGATCACCGTCTCGAGCGTCTCAGCGAACTCCTTGAGTTTGGCATTGCCGTCGAGCGCTGCGCGGTGTTTCAGACCGCCCGTCCAGGCGTAGATCGAGGCGATGGAGTTCGTCGATGTCGCCTTGCCCTGTTGGTGCTGGCGATAGTGGCGGGTGACGGTGCCGTGCGCGGCCTCGGCCTCGACAATCTTGCCGTCCGGCGTCATCAACTGGCTGGTCATTAGCCCGAGCGAGCCGAACCCCTGCGCCACGGTGTCGGACTGCACGTCGCCATCGTAGTTCTTGCACGCCCAGACATAGCCGCCCGACCACTTGAGCGCGGCGGCGACCATATCGTCGATCAGCCGGTGTTCGTACCAGATCTTCTTGGCCTCGAACTGCTCCTGGAACTCCTCCTCGTAGACTTTCTGGAAGATGTCTTTGAAGCGCCCGTCATAGGCCTTGAGGATGGTGTTCTTGGTCGAAAGATAGACCGGCCAGCCGAGACTGAGGCCGTAGTTCATCGACGCGCGGGCGAAGTCGTAGATCGACTGGTCGAGGTTGTACATCGCCATGGTGATGCCGGAGCCCGGGGCTTGGAACACCTCTCGCTCATCGATCGTGCCGTCCTCCCCTTCGAATTTGATGGTGAGCTTGCCGGGGCCGTTGAACAGGAAGTCCGTGGCGCGGTACTGGTCGCCATAAGCGTGACGGCCAACCACGATCGGTTGGGTCCAGCCTGGGACGAGGCGCGGCACGTTCTTGCAGATGATCGGTTGGCGGAAGATGACGCCGCCAAGGATGTTGCGGATCGTCCCATTGGGGGAGCGGTACATCCGCTTCAGCCCGAACTCCTCAACCCGCGCCTCGTCGGGGGTGATCGTCGCGCACTTGACGCCGACGCCCACCTCTTTGATCTTCTCTGCGGCGTCGACAGTGATCTGATCGTCCGTCCGATCCCGCTCCTCGATGCCAAGGTCGTAGTAGAGCAGGTCGATGTCGAGATAGGGCAGGATCAGCTTCTGCTTGATAAAATCCCAGATGATCCGGGTCATCTCGTCCCCGTCGAGTTCAACGACGGGGTTATCTACCTTGATTTTGGTCATGCGAGGTCCCTCGGCTTCGGTTCCCCCGCCCTATAGCCCATGCACGGGACATGTCGAAAGAGGGTATTCATCGGTATACCATTCCATCCTAGGTATCGCGCGCGGGTGGCCCATGCGCAAAAATGCGTGTAGGGATCGGAGGTCTTGCTCTCCTCTTGGCATGCCTTTCCCGATGACAGCATCAAACGCAGCTTGGGACACATCGCCGCATATGGGTCCGGTCTTTGTCCTCGTGCGTCCCCAGATGGGCGAGAACATCGGCGCGGCGGCGCGGGCGATGCTCAACTTCGGCCTCACCGAGATGCGTCTCGTCGCGCCGCGGGATGGGTGGCCCAATGCGCGGGCAGTGGCCACGGCCTCTGGCGCCTCCCGCGTGATCGATGGTGCCCGCGTTGTGGACACGGTCGATGCAGCACTTGGCGATCTGACGACGGTTTTTGCGACCACAGCGCGGAGCCGGGAGCTGACGAAGCGGGTTCTGGATCCCGCAAGCGCGATGGCCGAGGCGGCAGGGCGGATCTCCGCGGGCGAGCGGGTCGGCGTTTTGTTTGGGCCCGAGCGTGCCGGTCTTGAGAACGCGGATCTTGTCGCAGCCTCCGCATTGGTGTCGGTGCCGGTGAACCCCGACTTCGCATCGATCAATCTGGCACATTGCGTGCTGCTCCTCGCCTATGAGTGGAGGCAGAGGGCAGGGGTGGGTCTGCCGGCGCCGCCGGCGGGGCGCGCGCTGCCGGCCTCTGCACTGGACCGCCAGCGCCTGGTCGAGGGCCTAGAGGACCGGTTGGCCCGCGCGACCTACTTCTGGCCGGAGGCGAAGGAGGCGAGCTTGCGCGAGAACTTACGCAACCTGATCGGCCGGTTGGAGCTGACGGATGCGGATGTGCGCACCCTCCACGGGGTTTTTCGCGCGCTGGCCGATCGGCATCCCACGCGGGCCGCCGGGCCACCACGCACGGGCGACTGATCGACGCGCCCCCGGTTGTGGGATTGGACACTTCCGTGTGATCGTATTTGGAGCAGTACCGACTGGAAGTTGAGTTGAGGGCGCACCCGCCCTCGGGAGATGATTATGTTGGCCAGTGTGACCCAATCCTCTGCGGGAGCCCTCTCTGCGGGCACGCCGCCCCCGTCGATCAGTTTCCGCGAGGTGATTGCGTCTGCGCGCCTGTCGGTCGAAACGCTGCCGACCCCTTTGTCGCGACTGGCGGAGCGCATTGCGCAGACCCCGCCGGCCGTCGTCTTCGAGATTCTTGAGCACATCGAAGACGCGCGGTGTTGTTGCCTCGGCTGTCTCCGTGCCGAGGCGCTGCCCGGTCCGGGGTCCCAGATAGCGGCGCTTCCTGAGAACTCAATCACCGAGGCGATTGACTGGGGTGGGCAGGCGGTGTCGTCTGGCGCGTTCAATGTCGAAGGCGACATGATCATCGAGTACTATTTCGAGCCCGCGGTCGGGAACTTTCAGTTCTTTTTCGAAAGGCTCGCCTGGACCGACTACGAGGAAAATCAAGTCCGGGAGGCGTTCGACTACTACGAGACCCTGATCAACGTTGAGTTCGTCGAGACGAACAACAGCGCAGACGCGGAGTTCCGGCTCAACAAAGTCGACAGCAACGTCCCGATTGTGGGCGGATTTCTCGGTTTCATGAACCCGCCCCAAGAGGCTGGCGCCGGGAGCGCGGCCTTCGCAGGCCAGCCCGGCGCGGCCGGCTGGACGGACGAAGCCGGCGGTGGACTTGAGCAGGGCGGCTTCGGCTGGATCACCATTGTGCATGAATTCGGCCATGGTCTCGGCCTTGCGCATCCGCACGATGTCGGGGGAGGCTCATCGATCCTGCCGGGCGTCGATGGCGACCCGCAGACCGACACTGGCGACTTCGATCTGAACCAGGGCGTCTATACGATGATGTCCTATGTCGATGGCTGGGCGCTGAACCCCGACGGCGCGCCGGGGCGCAATGACTGGGTCGACTACGGCTACATCGCCGGTCCGATGGCGCTCGACATCGCGCTCTTGCAGGACAAGTACGGCGCCAACACGGAGACAGCGGCCGGGGACGACCTTTACATCCTTCCCGATGTCAACGGAGCTGGCACGTTCTTCACGTCGATTTGGGACGCGGGCGGCACGGATGAGCTGCGCTATGAGGGGTTCAGCGATGCGACGCTCGATCTCCGCGCGGCAACGCTCCTTCTTGAGGAAGGCGGCGGCGGTTGGGTTTCGACCGCGTCGGGGATCTATGGCGGCTACACAATCGCCAATGACGTGGTCATCGAGAATGCAACCGGCGGCTGGGGAAGCGATCTCATCACGGAGAACGCGGCCGACAACATGCTCACGGGCTGGTTCGGTGCCGACACGTTCGTGTTTGTCGAAGAGGGCGGCGGGATCGACACGATCACAGACTTCGTGAACGGCGTCGACATGGTGGATCTCAGCGATCTCGGCCCGATCCGGCGACGCGATGTGACGTTCTCGCAGGAGGAGAACGGCGTGAGCTTGACCGTGTTCGACCACACCATCGTGTTCGAAGGCGTCAGCTTCAGCGATTTCACCCGCGACGATTTCATTCTGGCCTGACGGCTGCGGACATTTGACCGCTTGCGGGTCGAGAAGCGCCCCCTTAAGTCCCGGCACACGGAGGGCGCGGTCACGGTATGAGCGACAAACGCAGTATTTTCGAAGAGGTTGCGGCGCCGCGCAAATCTGTGCCGGCCTCTCCTCCCGTAAGCCAGGACGCCCGCCCTGCGATCCGGGTTTGGCTGATCGTTCTCTTTGCCCTGGTCGTGATCATGGTGGGTGTGGGCGGTCTGACCCGCCTGACGGACAGCGGCCTCTCGATCACTGAGTGGCGCCCCGTGACAGGCGCGCTTCCCCCCTTGTCGGAGGCCGCCTGGATGGCGGAGTTCGAAAAGTACCGCGCCATCCCCGAGTACGAGCTTCAGAACGCCGGCATGACGCTTGACGCGTTCAAGACCATCTACTGGTGGGAGTGGGGGCACCGTCAGCTCGGCCGCGTGATCGGCCTTGTCTGGGCCGCGGGCTTCGCAGGGTTTGTTCTCACCCGCCGGATCCCGCGTGGGTGGACCGGTCGGCTGCTGCTCCCGGGTGTTCTCGGCGGGGTGCAAGGGGCCATCGGGTGGTGGATGGTTTCCTCCGGGCTGGAGCCTGGCCGCGTCGATGTGGCCTCGACGCGACTGGCCGTGCATCTCGGGCTCGCCTTCGCGATCCTCGGGCTGCTTGCCTGGCTGATCCTTCGTCTTTCGACGACAGAAGCGGAGCTCTTGCAGGCGCGCCGTCGCAGGGAGGGTGGTCTCGGGGCGGCGACCGGAATGCTCGCCGCGCTCGTCTTCGTGCAGGTCCTTCTTGGCGCGCTTGTCGCCGGCATCGACGCGGGCCGGAGCTACACCACATGGCCGCTCATGGGCGGTCAGATCCTGCCTCCGACCGCGTTTGATCTGACGCCGCTCTGGCGGAACCTCGTCGAGAACCCGGGCCTTGTTCAATTCGTGCACCGAGGCGTCGGCTACGGCGTGGTTCTGGCTGTGCTCGCGGTCTGGATGCTCTCCCGCCGCTCACCGGTTGGACAGATCCGACGTGCTCTTGACTATGTGGCCCTTGCGACCGTTGCACAGCTTCTTCTCGGCATTTGGACCGTGGTTGCGTCCGCCCCCTGGCCACTCGGGCTCGCTCACCAGATCATAGCGGTGTTGCTCTTCGCCCTGACCCTGCGCGCGCGGTTCTACGCTCTTTACCCACCGGCGGAGCGGATCGCCCGCGCCTGACCGCTACGGCGTCTCGGCCAACGCCCTGTCAAGAGCATCCCGCGCCTCGGGGCGCGACAGAGCATCCGCGATCTCGGCAGCGGCCGCTTTGTAGGCCGCCTCGAGCGATGCCGACGAGAGCTCAAAGATCGTCGGCTTGCCGATCGTGCAGGACGGCGTCCGGAGACCCGCGGCAAGTGCGACGCCCTCCGCCAGCAGCCGCTCCTCCGGCACGATGGCATTGACGACGCCAAAGCGCACAGCCTCGGAGGCGGTCATCGGGGTGCGCCGGTACATCATTGCAGACGTGACCTTCGGCGGGACACTTGGCAGAAGCGCCGCCAAGGGCGCGGCGCCGAAATAGCCGGTGGTGCGGTCCTCAAGGCGAAACTCCGTCGATGGCGCAGCAAGGGCGAGGTCGCCGCTGGCCACAATTTGCAGACCAGCGGCCTCAGTCCGGCCATGGGCCAGAACGACGACCGGTTGGTGCAACGTGGCGATCCGAACCATCAGATTGGCCGTGCGCGTGAAAAGATCCGCAAAATAGGCCCGCTGGTCTGCGGGCGTGGCGTCTTGCGCGGTCCGGATCTCAGCGAGGTCGTGCCCCGCGCACAGGGTCGGACCAACACCGCCGATCAGCACTGCGCGGACCGAGAGGTCGCCGGCGACCTCGTCGAGCGCGTCGGCGAGCGCGACGAGCATGTGTTCGGAGAGGGCATTTCGACGTTCTGGCGCGTTCAGGAGAACGGTCGCGACACCATCCTCCGTGGTCACGAGTATCGGCTCGGCTATCATCTTCGCATCCACTCCCGCGCGCCCACGTGCTGGCGAGCGTAGCTGCAACACGCCGCCACGCATACACATATGCGAAACAAGATTAACTGTGCCGCGCCCTGCGTCCAATGCGCGACGCATATGGGGTAAATTAACACCCCAGTGCCAAGCCTATGAGATACAACTTTGATTTGCGCCTTGACACCGGCAACGTGCAGCGTAGAACGCCGCCCATCCAGCGGGCAGGCCGCTCGTGAAGCTATTTGGGACGTGAGATGAAAACCTACTCGGCGAAGCCCGCAGACATTGAGAAGAAGTGGGTCGTGATCGACGCGGAGGGTGTCGTCCTGGGACGCCTTGCCTCGATCGTGGCGATGCGGCTTCGCGGAAAACACAAGGCTACGTTCACGCCGCACATGGATATGGGCGACAATGTCATCGTGACAAACGCTGAAAAAGTTCAGCTCACCGGCAACAAGCGCCGCGACAAGACATATTACTGGCACACTGGGCATCCGGGGGGGATCAAGTCGCGCACGGCCGATCAGCTTCTCTCCGGTCGGTTTCCTGAGCGGGTGATTATGAAAGCGGTGGAGCGGATGCTGCCCGGTGGCCCACTGTCGCGCAAACAGATGTCGAACCTGCGTGTCTATGCCGGGGCGGAGCATGCGCATGAGGCGCAGCAGCCGGAGGTTCTGGACCTCAAATCGATGAACAAGAAAAACACGCGGAGCGTTTGAGGCCATGGCTGACATCAAATCTCTGAGCGATCTGAAGCTCACCGTCTCTGAAGGCGAAACCGACGTCGAGGATGCGCCGTCGCCGGTCGTCGAGACTGCTGTGAACCGCGACCCCGTCCGCGACGCGCTCGGCCGCTCCTACGCGACGGGCAAGCGGAAGGACGCGGTCGCCCGTGTCTGGATCAAGGCGGGCTCCGGCAAGGTGGTCGTGAACGGCAAACCAATGGGCGAGTATTTCGCGCGCCCGGTTCTCCAGATGGTCATCGGCCAAGCGTTCTCGGTCGCGGGCGTCGCCGGGGAATTCGACGTGATGTGCACCGTCAAGGGCGGCGGGCTCTCCGGTCAAGCCGGGGCGGTGAAGCATGGGATTTCGAAGGCGCTGACACTCTACGAGCCATCGCTCCGGCCGGCGCTGAAAGCTGCGGGTTTTCTGACGCGTGACAGTCGGGTGGTTGAGCGGAAGAAGTACGGCCGCCGGAAAGCGCGCCGGAGCTTCCAATTCTCGAAACGATGAGACCGGGGGCGTCGCTGTGGTCGAGGTCACACCTGCAGGCGCTCGCCCCGCGACCCATGGCAGCCCCGAGCATTTCACCGGGACGGTCGTGCTGACCCCAATCGTGAGTGCGCCTGCGCCGGCCACCGTTCAGTCTGTTCTGGTCCGCTTCGCCCCTGGCGCGCGCACATTCTGGCACACGCACCCCCTCGGACAGACACTGCATGTCGTCGAGGGGGTGGGGCGTGTGCAGGAGCGGGGCGGCCCGCTCCGCGAGATCCGCGCCGGTGACAGTGTCTGGATCGCCCCCGGTGTGGCGCATTGGCACGGTGCGGCGCCCGAGCATCCGATGACGCATGTCGCGTTTCAGGAGAGGCTGGACGGCGTCGGTGTCGCGTGGCGCGATGAAAGCGTGACGGAAACAGCCTATACCGCGACGCCTGAGCGCTGAGACCAACCATCCCCCTTGCGCCTGCTGCAACTCGGCAACAATGTGTCGCCGAGGGGGACACACATGTTCAGGGCACTGCTCATTGTTGCGCTCGCAGGGATCGCGGGGGCCGCACCGGGAGAGGAGCGGTTCATCGCGATCGGAACGGGCGGTGTGACAGGTGTGTACTTCCCCGCCGGTCAGGCCATGTGCCGTCGGATCAACGCCGCACGGGCCGAACTGGGGCTCCGCTGCGCGGTGGAGCCGACGGCGGGCTCCGTCGAGAACATTGAGGCGATCGCTGCCGGTACGCTGGAGTTTGGCCTTGTTCAGGCCGATCTCCACGCGGATGCCGTCGCCGGGGTGGGCCGGTTTGCCGAGCGCCAGATCGAAAGCCTCCGCTCCGTCCTGTCGCTCCACGCGGAGGTGTTCACCCTCCTGGCGCGGGAGGAGAGCGGCATCCTCTCCCTCTCCGACCTCCGGGGCAAACGCGTGAACGTGGGCACACCCGGCTCCGGGCAGCGCGCCACGTTGGAGGGGCTTCTCGCCGCAGAGGGCCTCGATATGGGGGAGTTTGCGGAGGCGGCGGAGCTTCTCGGATCCGACCTGACGGAGGCCTTTTGTGCCGGCAGGCTCGATGCGTTGATCTACATCGTCGGCCACCCCAACCCGGCGACGGCTGAGGCCATCGGATGCGGGGCGCGCGCGCTCCCGGTCACAGGGCCCGTGATCGACGGTCTGGTCGGGCAACCGCATTTCTCGCGCACGTCCATCCCCGCGGGCACCTATCCCGGACAGGGCGAGGCGGTGGAGAGCTTCGGGCTCCGCGCCACGCTTCTCACCGCGGCGGATATGCCGGAGGCCGTCGTGGCCGGCCTCGCGCGCGTCGTGCTCGAGGACCCAGAGGGCCTCGGGGCGGAACATCCGGCGTTGAGCGGGCTGGACCCCCAGGCGATGGTGACGGACGGGCTGACAGCGCCCCTTCATCCCGGCGCGCTCGCCGTGCGCGATGCACTCGGCCTCGGTGCGGTCGCGGCGCGCTGA
>JBCCWM010000135.1:0-10812 GCA_039193505.1 Pseudomonadota bacterium
ACAAGCGACGCTACAAACGGCGCAACCGGATCGAGATCCCGTTCGGCAGGCTCAAGGATTGGCGGCGTGTCGCAACGCGATACGACAGATGCCCCAAGGGTCTACCTCTCAGCCGTCGCCCTCGCAGCACTCGTCATTTACTCGCTATGAGTCCTGAGCCTAGGTCCAACTGGAACGGAGAAAAACATGCGAAAGATCATCTGGTGGATGCCGGTGTTGACCCTAATTGCAGCGCTTGCCGTTCCGTTGATCCGCGCAAATGGATCGCCGGCGTTCGCCGTGGCCAACCTGCCAACCATCGGCTTCCGCGGAGAGATCCACCGCAACGTCGTCTTCGACGCAGAGACGGGCCTTGCACTCGATCTCTACGTGCCTATTGGGGCCGGACCGCATCCCGTCGTCGTGTTCTTCTACGGCGGGCGGTGGAGCAGCGGGCGAAAGGAGGACTACGCCTTCGTTGCAACCGACCTCGCCGCGAAGGGCGTCCTCGTTGCCGTTCCCGACTACCGGACCTATCCCCACGTTCGGTTTCCGGCCTTCGTTGAGGATGCGGCGACCGCGACGGCCCATCTGGTGCGCACAATCGGAGAGACCGGCGGCGATCCGGCACAGATCACGCTCGCCGGTCACTCCGCCGGAGCGCATATTGCAGCCCTGCTTGTCAGCGATGCTCGCTACCTCGCGGCGCATGGCCTCCGCCCGGCGGACCTCGCAGGCTTTGTGGGGCTTGCCGGCCCCTATCATTTCGTGCCCAAGGCCGAAGACCTGGTCGAGATCTTTGGCCCGGCCGAGCGGTTTCCGCAGATGCAGGCGGGCGGTTTTGTCTCCGGTGACGAGCCTCCGATCCTGATGCTCTACGGTCTGGCCGATGAGACGGTCGGTCCCGTCAACATCGAGCGGATGGAGGAGGCGCTGGCGGCTGTCGGCGGCTGCTGGGGCGTGCGCCGCTATCCGGACGTGGACCATGTGGGGATGATCGCTGCCTTCTCTTGGACCCATCGCGCGCGGATGACGGTGGCGGAGGATGTCGCGGCCTTCGCCAGCGCGCCCGACACCCACTGTACTACGCCCTAAGGCGCTGCTCTCTCAGCCAGATGTAGAGCCCCGCGGCGACGATCACCGCTGTGCCGAGAAGAGTGGACACGCCCGGTGGCTCTGCGAAGATCAGCCAACTGGCGGCACTTGCGTAGACGACCTGCACGTAGACCAATGGCGCGAGCGCCGATGCCTCTCCGTAGCGCTGGCCAATCGTGAGGAGCGAGTGCCCGACCGCGCCGCAGATGCCGAGGCCGAGCGCGTGAAAGAGGCCCCATCCCGCCGGCCACACCCAACCCTCGATGACGAGCGGCACGAGGGCGAGCGTTGGGAGCCCGCTGATCCAGATTTGACCCGTCGGGTTGTCTTCCCGGCCCGCGATCATGCGGGTCAGGATGAAGTAGATCGCCGCCGCAGCCATTGTGATGAGCGAGAGGCCCATAGCGGGATGGATCCCGGCGCTCCAGGGATTGACGACAATCAGGACCCCAACGAACCCGATGCCAACGGCGATCAAGCGCCGTGCCCCGACCCGTTCCCCCAAGAGCGGGATCGACAGGAGGCAGACAAGCACTGGCGCGGCGAAGATGATGGCCGTGGTGACGCTCAGCGTCAGGTACTGGAGCGCGAAGAAATTCGTGATGGTCGCAAGAAAGAGCGAAAGCGCGCGCCCCGCCTGCAAGACCGGCACGCGTGAGCGCACAACGCCAAAGCCCGCCTGCGGCAGGAAGAAGACAAGCGCCAGGACAAAATGAACGCCGAAGCGCATGGCCACCACCTGGAGCGGCGGCATCCCATCCGTGACCAGCCACTTGGCGGAGATGTCGAGCGTTGTGAAGAGGACAAACGCGGAGAGGAGGATCGCGACGGCACGGCCCGGGCGATCCTCCCGCGGGCGGACGGTCACGCGGGGGTCCGGATGTCATCCTCCAGAAAGAAGCGCACGCTGTCCTCGAAGCTTGCATCCGCCTTGAAGCCCAGCGCCAGCGCACGTTCAGGTCGCATGTGGCCCCGCCAGCCGTTGACGATCGCCTCGATCGCAGGCTCTCGGCTCCACGTGATGCGGGTGGCGGCATCCGGCCCCGCCACGTGGGTCATGGCGGCGATCATCTCGCCGATGGTGTCTGTGCGACCGGGGAGGTTGAAGGAGCGGTTGGGGCCCAGCGCCGCACCCTCAACCTCCGCGCCATGGATCAGGTTTGCGACAACGGTTCGGGGGGCGGAGTGCCAGACGGGGAACTCCGCCGCGACGGGGCAATTGGCGCTCCGCCCCTCGAGCGTGTCGCGGAAGATCGCAGACATAAAGGAGGAGGCCGCAGCGTTGGCCGCACCCGGCCGGATTGAGACTGTCGGCAGGCGGAGGCCGCGACCATCGACAAAGCCCCGCCGGCTCATGTCCGTGAGCAGGAGCTCCGCCATCGCTTTCTGCGTGCCGTAGGAGGTCTGCGGGTTCAGCTCGATCCCATCGGTGACCGTCGCCGGCGCAGTCCCGCCATGGACGGCCGCCGATGACGCAAAGACGAAGATCGGACAGGTGTTGGAGGCGCGCGCGGCTTCGAGGAGGTTGATGCTGCCCATCAGGTTGACCCGGAGGCCGAGATCGAACGTGGCCTCCGCCGCCGCCGACACCACGGCCGCAAGGTGAAAGACAACGTCGAACCCTGGGTCGAAGAGCTCCGCAACAGCCGGTCCGTCGGCGATGTCGAGTGCCTCCACCGTGACCGGGATGTCGGTGTTGGGTGCTGAAGGCGCTGCAAGATCGATGAGCGTGAGCGCCTCGATCGTTTTGCCGCGAAGCGTGCCATCGGACGCGAGGCGCAGGGCGAGTTTCTGGCCGAGAAATCCGCCGGCACCGGTGATCAGAATTCGGGTCATGGGTCCTCCGCGTGGGCTAGGGTGAGAGGCGGATCGGGCCCGCAACGAACTCCCGCACGGCCGGGGCCTCGAAGCGGTGCGCTCCATCGCGCACGGCCGCGATGACGTCGAAGGGCTCGCGGATGGAGCCCGGTGGGGCCGTCGCCCGAAACGACCAAAGGCCATCGCTGTTGCGGCTGAGCACGCCGGACCAAACGAAGCTCGTCGGGGTCTCCTGGCGGATGAGCAGCCACTCAAGCCCCGGCCGGTCGGTTAGGATGTCGGCCGCGACGGCGAGACAGCGGGTTGGGGTCGCCGCGCAAGCCCCGTTTGCATCGTAGCCGGCCAATCGGTCGATGGCGCCGGGCTCGAAGGTTGCCGCCGATGGCAAGTCTTCCGTCGCGGGCAGACGCTCGACTTGGCTTCGGAGCGTGTCCCATAGTTCGGCATTGGCCCGCTCCCGCGCTGCGGCGGACACCTGCCAGCGGTTCTCCTGCGTGCGGGCCGTGGCGATCAATGCGGCGACAGCCTCCGGCGGGTCCGTTTCCTCAAAAGATGCCAGCGCCCGACGCCCGGCAACGCCCCATTGCCGGGCGAGGGGCCAGAAGTCGTAGTCGAGCGGGTCGGCCACGCCGGAGATCAGACGCTGGAACTGAGACTGCGCCGCAATCCGCTGCGCATCGAGTGCGGGCGTGAACCACGCGACCCCGATCGCAAGCGTCGCGAGGAGGGCGTAGACCATCCCCTGCAACGTCCGCGCCGGCCATCCGGGGCGCCCCGGGAGGGCGGCGCCGGTGACGGGAAGGGTGAACAGAACGACGATCCCGCTTGAAAGGGCGGCGAGCACGCGCGTCGGCGACCAGCCATATTGCCCAACCCTGAGCCAGATCGCGTAGAGCGCGATGAGCGCGATGACAGGCAGGACGACCCCGAGCACACGCACAGCCCAGACCGTCAACGCGCCGGCCGGTGCCTCTTCGGTGAGTGCCAGGGCTGCGACCACCAGGATCACCGCGCCGGCCGCCATCGCCATCATCGTGCCTGCGGCCGAGTTCTGCTCGAAGACGGCGCTCAGGCCTTGGACGAGTATGGCCGCCACAAAGAGCGTCATCACCGCCGTCACCGGCAAAAGGAGGAGCCGGAGGAGCCGCAGGACGAGGCCGAGCGCCGCTTCGAGGGGGCGCGACATCTCCGCGGCGGTGGCGAGAGCGGCGCCGGTGACAAGACCGCTCAGGAGGTAGGGACCGGGGTCCCAGTCGCGGAGATCCTCGAGGATGTCGATGCCGACGAGGCTGAGAAGCGCCTCCGAGACTGCGAAGACCATCCAGAAGAGCCCAACGAAAAGGAGCGCGAGGAGCGTTTTGACCGCAGCCATCCAGGCCTCTGGCAGCACGCGACCGTGCTGTCGCCAGCCGCCCGGCGCAAGAAGGCCAGCGATGAGCACGGGCAGGGAGAGGATCAGAACGGCCGCGAACGGGCCGAACAGAAGACCATCCTCGCCTGGCGCCAGAACCCGCTCATCCTCCGGAAAGCGCGCGCCGAAGAGCGTTGCGAGCCCTGCGAGGATCAGTGCCAATGCCGCCGCGGCAAGACCGGCGCGGCGCGGCTCGACGGGTCCCGCCAGGAGGCCGAAGGCTGGGAAAAGGGCGGCAGCGGCGAAGATGACGAAGCGCTCCAGATGAACCGGTGCGGCGCCCAGCACCTCCAGATCGAAGAGCGCATAGTATGAGAGCCCCGCCGCCGCACCGGTCGTGGTGAGGATCGCGCGCAGCACAGCCTTAGCCCGACCAGCCGCCGTCGATCACGAAAGGCTGGCCGGTTGTGAACGCGCTCTCATCCGAGCCGAGATAGACGGCGAGGGCCGCGATCTCCGTCGCATCGGCGATCCGTCCCATGGGCTGGCGGGCGGTGAAGGCGGCCTTGGCGGCCTCGTAATCGCCCGTCGCGCGGAGCCGGTCGTGAAGCGAGGGGCTGTCGACGGTCCCGGGGCAGATCGCGTTGCAGCGGATGCCCGTCTCGATGTAGTCGCGCGCGACCGATTTGGTGATCCCGAGGACGGCGGCCTTGCTCGCCCCGTAGATGAACCTGTTTGGAGCGCCGATGACGGAGGACACGGCCGAGGACATGTTGATGATCGACCCAGCGCCCCGCTCCAGCATAGGGGGCAGTGCCGCTCGGATCGTCCAGTACATCGCCCGCGCATTGAGCGCGAAGGCCATGTCCCACTCCTCGTCCTTGGCGTCGAGGAGGGTTCCGTGGTGCACAAAGCCCGCACAGTTGAAGAGGATCTCCGGCGCGGCCCCGCCGACAATCTCGGCCACTTGGGCGGCATCGGTGACGTCGAGGACGGCTGTACGGCAGTCCAGCCCCTCAAGGAGAGCCGCATTTATGTCGGTCGCGAGAAGGTCGGCCCCCTCGGCAATGTAGGCCTCAGCCGTCGCCCGACCGATGCCCTGGCCTGCCGCCGTGATCAGCGCGCGTTTGCCCTTCAGCCTCATTCGTCCCTCCCCGGTGATGTCTTTCCACCGCGCCTAGCGGGTCGTGGCCGGTTTGTCACGGGGGGAGCCTGTGTCCCCATCCGACGGTCGGATGGGGACACGGGATGGCGGGATTCGCGGCGCCGTCACCCAAACCCTGGGGGGGGAGCAGGACGGACAACGTGGTACACTACAAAAACGCTGCGGCCTCTACGCCATATGCGGGGACGCTACCATACGGGTTAGTGCCGTATAGAGCGAAATGAGCGGCCGCTTTTCGTAGGTCGATCTTTGCCGATCTTGCACAACGACTGCAGCATCGACTATGCGGAGAGCCGCATGACAGGGGAGGTTTGGATGCGGCTTGTGCGGTTCGGCCCGAAAGGCCAGGAAAAGCCCGGAGCACTGGACGGGACGGGAACTCTTCGCGATCTTTCGGGCGTTGCCGGCGCTTTTGCGGGTCCCGGCGTCGGCTTTGCCGCGCTCGAGGCTCTGAAGGGGATCGACCTCTCTGCGCAGCCCGCGGTCGATGGCGACGTGCGGCTGGGGTCGGCCCTGGCGGATGTGCCAAACTTTTATGCAATTGGCCTCAACTATGCCGAGCATGCCAAGGAATCCGGGGCGACGCCGCCGGCGGAGCCGATTGTGTTCTCGAAGGCGACCTCGACCCTCGCCGGCCCGTTCGACCCGATCGTCATTCCGTTGGACAGCGTGAAGACCGACTGGGAGGTCGAACTCGGCGTCGTCATTGGGCGCGATTGCGCGCATGTGTCTGAGGCCGCAGCACTTTCGGTCGTCTCGGCCTATTGCACGGTGAACGATGTCTCCGAGCGGACCTGGCAGCTTGAGCGTGGGGGCCAGTGGATCAAGGGCAAATCCGCACCGGGCTTTGGACCCGTCGGGCCCTGGCTTGTCACGGCCGACGAGGTTGCAGACCCCCAGGCCCTCGCCCTTGAGCTGTCGGTCAACGGGGCCACGCAGCAGAAGAGCTCCACCGCTGACATGATCTTTGGGGTGGCCGAAATCATCTCCTACATGTCGCGCCACATGGAACTCCGCGCCGGCGATCTGATCGCAACGGGCACACCCGAGGGCGTCGGCATGGGCCAGTCGCCGCAGCGCTACCTTGTGCCCGGCGATGTGGTCGAGGTCGAAGTGGCGGGCCTCGGCCGGCAAAAGACCCCGGTTCTGGCCTATCCGGGCTGACGCCATGCTCGGCGGGGCAGACCTGCCGGAGATCGTCCGCACCGCGTCCTTCGCGGTGGCCGCCGCCGGCGGCGTCTTCGCTGTCGTGCGCGGGCTTGTGGAGCTGCGTCTTGCGCGGCAGCTTCGCGAGCGCGAGCTCCGCTGGAGCCAGGCCAAACTGACCCGGGAGATCTTCAAGGACTTCGAGGCCGACCCGCAGTATCGCGCCGCCTGCAAGATGCTCGACTGGCGCCGCTACAGCTTCGAGGAGGGGGTCGAGGTCCGCCGCGCCGAGGTGTGGCCGGCCCTCCGGGTCGAGAACGTGATCTTCGATGAAAAGGAGCGGTTCATCCGCGAGGCCTTCATCGGGCTGATGAACACGTTCGAGTGGCTGGAGCATTTCCTCCGCACGGACCTTGTCAGGTTGGAGGACGTCGCCCCGATCCTCGAATATCGCGTGGGGCGGATGGCGGAGGAAAAGCCCGTCTTCGAGCGGTTCCTCCGCAGCTACAGCTATGTCGAGGCCGAGGCGTTTCTATGCCGGTTCACGTCGTGGACCGACCGAACGCCTCAGCGGGCGGATTGACCGGTGTCTTGAGCGACGTGCCCGCGAAATAGGCCGCGACGTTCTCGCGCTGGAGCGCGCCCATGGCCGCGCGTGTGTCGCGCGTGGCGGATGCTTGGTGCGGTTGGAGAAGCACGTTCTCAAGCGTCAGAAAGCGCGGGTCGATGTTGGGCTCGTTCTCGAACACATCAAGCGCGGCTCCGCCCAGCGCCTTGGTGCGGAGCGCCTCGATCATCGCCGCCTCGTCAATGGTTGAGCCGCGGGAGATGTTGACCACAATCCCCTCGGGACCCAGCGCGTGAAGGGCGGCCTCGCCCACCAGCCCTTGCGTCTCCGGCCCGCCGGCGAGCGCCACGATCAGGAAATCGACATCGGCCGCCAGCGCGTCGACACTGTCGTAGTGTCGCCAGCCTGGCCTCTCCTTCGGCGTCCGCGCGTAATAGGAGATGTCCATCTTGAAGGCGACAAGCCGGTCCGCGATCTCGCGCCCGATCCGTCCAAGCCCGACAATCCCCGCCCGTTTGCCCCAGACCCGCATCTGCAGCGGAAACGCCCCGTCGCGCGACCAGCGCCCCTCGGTGACCCAGGCCTCGGCTTCCACCAGTCGGCGCGCCTGTGCAATCAGCATGCCGACGGCGAGATCGGCGACCTCGTCGGAGAGGACATCGGGTGTGTTCGTCACAGCGATCCCGCGCGCGGTCGCGGCCGGAATGTCGATGTTGTCAAAGCCGACACCGTAATTCGCAATCACGCGAAGCGAGGGCATCGCTGCCATCAGGCTTTCGGGCAGGGTGTGGAACTTGACCGCGATTGCCTCCACCCGCTCGAGGAGTGCCGTCGGCAGCGCCGCGGCGGCGGTGTCGCTTTCGACATGATGCATGGTGTACTCGGCGTTCATTGCCGTCATGTCCCAGTCCGGGTAGGTGCCAATCACCAAGAGCTCACGCGTCGTCATTCTGTCTCCTCCACCGATGCGGCGCCACGATAGACGCGGGCGGACGCGCCTGGAAAGAGCGACTTGACAAGGTCGGGCCGCCGCCGGAGCGTCCGCGCAAATGGAGGACTGGAAATGGCAAACCACTTTCGCGAGGGGCTGAAGGCCCGTCGTCCGCAACTCGGACAGTGGCTGTCGACCGGCAGCGTGACGGTGGCCGACATGAACCGCGATGCCGGCTGGGACTGGTGCCTCGTCGACATGGAGCACACGCCGAACGAAGTGGCGCAGGTCCACGCCCAGCTTCTGGCGCTCGCAGCGGGTCCGGCGGCGGCGCTCGTCCGCCCGTACTGGAACGATCCCGTTCTGGTGAAGCGGCTTTTGGACGCCGGTGCCCAGTCCTTCGTCTTCCCGATGATCCAGACCCCCGAGGAGGCGGCTGCGGCGGTGGCCGCAACGCGCTATCCGCCCGAGGGGATCCGGGGCGTCGCGCTTTCCCACACGTCGAACCGTTACGGGCGGGACAAGGGCTATCTTGAGCGGATCTCCGAGGAGATCGCGGTGGTCGTTCAAATTGAGACGAAGGAAGCGATGGACCGGATCGAGGACATTGCGGCCGTCCCGGGCGTCGACGGCCTCTTCTTCGGCCCGGCAGATATCGGCGCCAGTCTCGGCATGATCGGCGATGTCGAGCGGCCCGAGCTTTGGGAGGCGATCTACGCCGCCGCCGAGCGTGTCCGCCCCATGGGCATGCCCGTCGGCACTCTCACCGGGAACCCGGCGCGCGTGCGCGAGGCGCTGGATCGCGGGTTCCTCTTCGTGTCCTGCGGCACCGATCTCTCGCTTCTCGTCAAGGCGACCGCGGCCCAGATCGCGGCGGTGCGCGGATGAGCACGATTGTCCTCGTCGGGGCAGGCAATATGGGGTTTGCGATGCTCGCGGGCTGGATGAAGGCGCCCGCCCACCGTTTTGTGGTGGTCGAGCCGGCGGCCCCGCTCCGCGAGCGCGCTGCCGCGCTCGGTGCGGAGGTCTTGGAGGCCCCCGCGGCGCTTCCCGCTGAGGTCGACCTCATCATCTTCGCCGTCAAACCTCAAATGATTGAGGAGGTGGCGCCGCTCTACCGGGATATGCCGGGTGCCGTGATGTCGGTCGCGGCCGGTGTGACGCGGGCGCGGCTGGAGGCGCTGCTCGGGACACGCGCAATCGTGCGCGTGATGCCCAACACGCCGGCGGCGGTGGGACAGGGCATGTCGGTTGCCTGCGGCCCGGAGGATGACAGCCTCCGGGCCCTGGTCGACGACCTCCTCTCCGTCACCGGCGCCCATGCCTGGCTGGACGACGAGGCGTTGATGGACGCCGTGACGGCCATCTCAGGCTCGGGGCCTGCCTATGTCTTCCACTTCATCGAGTGCTTGGCAGAGGCAGGCGAAACCCTTGGCCTCCCCGCCGATCTTGCGCTGACCCTTGCGCGCGAGACCGTGGCCGGCGCCGGCGTCCTTGCCCGGAGCTCTGGGGAGGCGCCCGGCACACTCCGAGAAAACGTGACGAGTCCCGGTGGCACAACCGCGGCAGCCCTCCGCGTGCTCCGGGACGAGGGCCGCCTCAGCGCTCTTCTGAAGGAAGCAACGACGGCCGCCCGCGACCGGGCGCTTGAACTCTAGAGCACGATCCGAGCGATCGGATTCGGGTATGCCTTTTGTGATGCATCGTTCTGTCCGGATCCAGACGCCCGCGCGGATCGGCCGATCTATGTCACACGATTTACAGGAGCCCCTTGAGGCAATGATCAAGCATGGTCTGTCGGCCTGTACGGCGGCGGACCGCTCGCGTGTCAGATCGCCAGACGCGGTGCGCCGGATGGCGCGGCGCCTCTCTGATGGCAACAGTTGCACTTGGCCGCAGGGCGGCCATCAAGGCGCGAGCGCCGTGCACTATCAGCGGTCTGGAGATCCCCCCAAGGACCTGCGCACGCCTCTTTGGCAAGTGTGGCGGAGCGATCAGCAAGCGGAAGCAGTTGTTCCGCCACCATGGGGTTAGTGTCAAAGAAATCGGCGAATGCCCGCGACGACGACGCGGCGCGACGTGACGCAAGGTGCGCGCTCCGGCCCGACCTCGGCACGCCTCGTCTATTCGTATGAGCGTGGCTCGACGACCAAGCTTGCGCGACTGCGCGGGCGACGCCGGCGGGGCCACAGGAGGAGGGCGGCCCGGAGCGCCGGATTGTGGCTCGACCGGAAGGCGCACAAATGGTCGTCGAGGGCGTGACAGATGGAGCCTTGTTCGCCGCCTCAGCCGAACAGCACCGACGACGCGTCGTGAGGGCGACATCGCCACATTCGACACACCACAAGCGCGCAACGCCACTGCCGCATCACCAGCGTCAACGCTGACCGAACCGGCCTTCGTGGCGGTCAAAGCCGGTCTGAGAAAGACCGCCGGGCGACCTGTCGACACGTTCAAGGCAGCGACTGCAGAAGGGCTCGGTGCCTCTCTCCCGGCCGCGTGCTGGAACCGTTTCAAGCATTCGGGACATGAACCGAGGTGATCGGAAAACGCTCTCGCTCACTAAGGGTGCAAAGGCGCCGTCCCAACCTCCGCTCACACAGCGCGTTGAGCCGCCGGCGGTTGAATGCGGAGGAGGTCGCCCCGGATCGCCAGGCCTGCGACGGCGATGGGTGCGGCTCTGAGTTGAAGCGTCGTTCAGAGGCGAAAGGCGAGCTCTGTGCCTTGGACCACGACGCCGCTCTGGCCGTGGGGGGCAG
>JBCCWM010000136.1:0-10695 GCA_039193505.1 Pseudomonadota bacterium
AGCCTCCTCTTTGTCGATAGAGCCCCCAATCGCCAAACAGATCACGCACTCCCGAACTCCCGACATTCAGTTCAAACGAGCTCCATCAAAACCAAGCGCCAATCCCACAAAAACAGCCTCGCCCTCGTCCACGATGTGGCCAGCCCCTCCCTGAGGATTTCAGCGTCCAGTGACCGGGCCGACGTTCCACGTCGCGACCCCGCTTCTCGAGATGACGCACCCGGCGCGCGCTCGTGACGGTATCGCCCGTCGCAGCCACGGCCCCTCCCTGATCGCTTGCATCTGGACCACACTCCACTGAACGGTGGTCCGCTCCTCCTCATGCCACCGAGACAAGAGAGCGGGCCGACACCGGAGCGCCTCGCTCCGGATCAGGCGCTCTCCCGGCCATCGAGCATCACTCGACGATCCGAAACGCCGCGGCAGTCGCCCGGCGGCGCCGCCGGCGACGATCTCCACTTCGGACACATCCCCCTGCTCAGCGTCATCCACAACGGCTCAGCCAAAGGAGACCGGTCGAAACAGAGGGCAGCTCAGTTGGCAGCCTCAAGGGTTTGGGCAGGGTCTGCGTGCACGGTCACGGACATCTTCGGCAGTTACGCCTGAGGCTTGCCTCGCGCATCTCCACGCAGTTGGAGGCGGCGGTGGCCGTGCTGAACGTCGTTGTGCTTCCGTTCAAGCGACGTCGCGACCAGTCGGTGAACGCGATCCTGATCGACAACAGCCGCGAAGTCTCCGTTGGTGAGCGGCATACGAGCTCAATCTCAGCGCCAGTAGCTCCGAGCGCCGCTGCATGAAGGACATGTCGCCCAAGACAAAGAGCTTCGTCGAACGCTTCAACGGAACCGTCCTCGACGAGGTCTTCTGCGTTAAGATAGGCGAGACCTGTTTCACGAAACCGTCGAGGCTCAAATCAGGACTTCGACGTCTGACTGGTCCATCGCAACACCGAACGACCCCGTCCGGACTGCAGAACACACGTCACTCAATCGCACTTAACCAATTTGTCAGAAAGCTCTTGTAACTTTCTCTAGATACACTGGAAACCTCCGGATTCTAGGCTGCGCCTCGCGTGCCGGCCTGCTCAATCTCCGTGGCGAGACCGCCGACGACCTCGGTGAGAAGGGCCTCGTTCTCGGCCTCGCCCATGACGCGGATCAAGGGCTCGGTGCCGGACTTGCGGATTAGGAGACGGCCGGTCCCGGCCAGGCGCGCCTCAGCGGCGGCAATGGCCGCTTGGATAGCAGGGCTCTCGAGCGGGGCGGCGCCTTGGGTGTAGCGCACGTTCTTCAGAAGTTGCGGCACTGGCTCGAAAGTGCGGGAGAGGGCGGAGGCAGGCTCTCCGGACGCGACCATGGCCGAGAGGAATTGGAGGCCGGCGATCAGCCCGTCACCTGTGGTCACGTAATCTGTCATGACGATATGACCCGACTGCTCGCCGCCGAGGTTGAACCCGCCGTCCCGCATCGCCTCCACGACGTAGCGGTCACCCACCTTGGTTCGGGCAAGCGTGAGCCCGCGACCGGAGAGGTGCCGCTCTAGCCCCAGATTCGACATGACCGTCGCAACCAGCGTGCCTGCCGCCAGGCGGCCTTGATCGGACCAGAGCCCTGCGATCAGGCCCATCAGCTGATCTCCGTCGCAGACCGTTCCGGTCTCGTCGAGGATCATCACCCGGTCGGCATCGCCGTCGAGCGCGATCCCGAGATCGGCACCGTGAGCCACGACCGCCTCGGCCGCGGCGCGCGTGTCGGTGGAGCCGCAGCCCCTGTTGATGTTGTATCCGTTGGGTGCAACGCCCACCGGCACGACCTCCGCGCCGAGCTCCCAGAGCACTTCTGGCGCGGTCCGGTAAGCCGCCCCATTCGCGCAATCGACAACGATCTTGAGACCGGAGAGGCGCTGCTCCGCCGGCAGAGTGCGCTTTGCGATCTCGACATAGCGCGCGCGGTCGCCCTCGATCCTCGTGGCGCGGCCGATCTCGTCCGGCGGTGCGAGGGCCGGCATCTCGTCGAGCATCGCCTCAATCTCGGTCTCAGCGGCGTCGGACAGTTTGAACCCGTCGGGGCCGAAGAATTTGATGCCGTTGTCCTGATAGGGGTTGTGAGAGGCGGAGATCATGACACCGAGATCGGCCCGCATCGAGCGCGTCAGCATGCCCACGGCGGGCGTCGGTACCGGGCCAAGCAGGAGGACATCTGCACCGACCGAGGTCAGCCCCGCGGTGAGTGCATTCTCGAGCATATAGCCCGAGCGGCGTGTGTCTTTGCCGATGACCACGCGGTGGCTCGCGCCGCCCTGGCGAAAGTAGCGCCCCACAGCCGCGCCGAGGCGGAGCGCGAGTTCTGCCGTCATCGGGTGGGTGTTTGCGCGGCCGCGGATGCCGTCTGTGCCGAAATAGCGTCGTGTCATGCGGTCTCCCCCGGCGGATTGCGTGGGACCTAGCACGCTCAGGCCGTTGCTGGAAGGAGCGCTGCGATCACCTCGGGCAAGTGGTCGAAATGCGCAAAGCTCGCCTCCGGTGCGAGCTCGGCAACGCTGCCCGAGCGGTAGCCGTTCTCGTGGAGGATGAACGGCACCCCTGCCCGCCGCGCTGTCTCGCGGTCAACGCCGCTGTCCCCGATGAAGAGTATCGGACCAGGCCCGAGTTGCGCGGCCGTGTGGTGCAGCATCTCGGGGTCCGGCTTCAGCCGCCCGACCGTATCGCCGCCGGTGACAGCCTCAATCATCGGGGCGAGGCCAAAGGCCGCGAGGACATGCCGTGCAGCCGCCTCCGGTTTCTGAGTTGCGACCCCGATCCGATTGTCGAGCCGAAGCCGCGCCAGGGCGTCGACGACCCCCGGAAAGGCGACCGTCCGGCTGACAGGATCCTGGTTGTAGTGCTCAAGAAACCGGTCAAGATGCGGGGCAAGCGCCCCTGGCACACCGCCCGTTGCTTCAAGAAGCTGCTCAACCTGAGCCGTCATCCCTCGACCGACAAACCGGGTGTATGTCGCTACATCGACGGGCGGTCGACCGAGATCGGAGAGCAGCCTGTTGCCCGCCGCCGCCAGCGACGGCGCACTGTCGAGAAGCGTGCCGTCGAGATCGAAGATGAGCCGCGCCACGCGCGGGGGTCAGCCGCCCGCTGCCGCTTGGCGAAGCGGCGGCCGGTAGAAGATATGCAGCCCGATCTCTGCCGTCCGCTCAAGGCGGCCGGCCCAGTCCGGGGAGACCCGTGTCGCGTGGTAGTGCGTGGCTCCGTCGGTCAGAAACCGGTCGCGCCCCTCGATCATGATCGCTGCGAGTTTGGCCAAACGGTCGCGCACCGCCCCATCCGCCATCTCTTCGGGCGCGTGATCGCACATGAACGAAAACTGGCAGGCATGGAGGCGGTGCGCACCCTGAGCAACAACGCCACAGATCGTGTCCGGATAGCGCGGGCTGTCGACGCGGTTGAGGACGACTTCCGCCACGGCAATCTGGCCCTCAAGGGGCTCGCCGCGGGCCTCGAAATAGAGGGTCTCAGTCATGCAGCGAAGGGGTTCGCTCTCCTCCGGGAGGTCCAGCGCATCGAGGGAAGAGACGTTGATCGCCTGGATTTGCGCCGTCGGCGTCGGCAGCGCCTCGCGCTGGGCATCGTTGGCCTGCTCTGTCGCGCGCAGATCCAAAGCGACAAGGTCTCGCCAGGGCGACAGGGTTGCGACGTGCGTGCGGGGCGGCTCCATCGCGCGGAGAGACCGCAGGGGGATTGCCGGGCGCGATATGCCCACACCGTCCACGCCCATGATCGGACCGTTGCTGCGCAGCGTGCGCTCTTGTTCAGCAACGATTGATATCTGACGCGCAGCGTCGTCGTCCGTCTGGGCCGACGTCAGAATCGAATAGTGTGATTGCACCGGCGCCAAACCAGAGGCCAGCACCAATGCCGCCGCGCAAGATACAATTTTGCCCCGGACGAAGAACCGAGACGGCGTCGTGGCTAAAACCATGCCCCCCACTCCCAGGCCTGTCCGTGAATGCCCGACTTGGTTGCACCTAACTCGGCAGCGTGATGGCTGAACCGAAGGGCAAGTGTCTACGATGTTGAGTACAGTCGCGGTACATGATCCAGATTCCGCCTATCAGTAGAGACTCTAAATAATACAATATTAATAACAATTTATATAGTTTAGTTAAAAAAATTTACAACTCTAAGTAGAAAAAATAAACCGCTCTCACCTAGTATCTTTCATTGCGTTCCCTTCGGACTTGCTCGGCCAAAAACCGCTCAATCAGGTGATTCGCCGGCGCGGATGGCCGCTTGCGCGGCGCTCAACCGCGCTCCTGGCACGCGGAAGGGTGAGCAGGAGACATAGTCAAAGCCATTGGCGTGGCAGAAGACGATTGAGGCGGGATCACCTCCATGCTCGCCGCACAGCCCAATCTCCACCTCCGGGTTGCCGTTGAGCCCGCGCTCGACGGCGAGCGTCAGGAGCTCGCCAACGCCGTCGGTGTCCAGCGTGTGAAACGGATCGTCACGGAACACGCCCTCGGCGATGTAGGTGCCCATAAACCGTCCGGCGTCGTCGCGACTGAGGCCATAGGTCATCTGTGTCAGATCGTTGGTCCCGAAACTGAGAAAGGCACTCGCGCGTGCGATATCGCCCGCGCGAAGCGCCCCGCGCGGCGTCTCGATCATGACGCCCAGCCGATACTGCGGCGCGTGTTCGAGGGCGGCCGCGATTGCCGAGACACGCTTTGAAATCAGCTCAACCTCCCGCAACGCGGAGACCAGCGGGATCATGATGTCTGGGACGACGTCACCCGGGGCCGACGCTGCCGCTTCAAGGATCGCCCGGATCTGCATGTCGTATATCTCTGGCACAGCGATGCCGAGGCGCACACCACGACGACCGAGCATTGGATTGAACTCTCTCAGATGGGCGATCCGCGTGGTTATGGCCTCGACACTTTGGCCGGTCGCGTCTGCAAGTCGCGCGACATCGGATGCGTGAGCCGGCAGAAACTCATGCAGCGGCGGGTCGAGGAGGCGGACGGCCACGGGCTGCCCGGGTACGGCCTGAAAGAGCTGCGCCAGATCCGCCGTGTGGCGCACGCGGAGGGTCTCGCGCGCCTCGGCGCGACCGCCCTCGCCTTCGGCAAGGATCATCGCGCGCATCAGATCGAGGCGGTCGCCTTCGAAGAACATGTGCTCTGTCCGGCAGAGCCCGATCCCGTCCGCGCCGAGCTTGCGCGCGGTTTCGGCATCCGCGCCTGTGTCGGCATTGGCGCGCACGCCGAGCCGACGGACCGCGTCGGCCCAACTGAGGAGAGTGTGGAAGGCGGGACCGGGCGCGGGCGCTCGCATCGCCGCCTCGCCGGCAAGCACCTCGCCGCGCGTGCCGTCGACGGTGATCCAGGCTCCAGCTCCAAACCGCCGCCCGTCAGAGGCCATCAGCGCCTCCCCCGCCGGGTCGAGCGCCATGTCGGCAGCGCCCACCACACAAGGACGCCCGAGGCCCCGGGCGATCACGGCGGCATGGCTCGTCATGCCGCCGCGCACGGTGAGCGCGCCGGCGGCGGCATGCATCGCCCGGATGTCCTCTGGATTGGTCTCGAGCCTCGCAAGGATCGCCGGCTCGCCCCGCGCCTCGAGCGCGAGCACCGCCTCGGCCGAGAAGGCCAGGACCCCCGCCGCCGCCCCGGGGCTCGCCGCAAGGCCCCGTCCGATCACGTCCCGGCGGGCGAGCGGGTCGATCTGGGGATGCAGCATATCGGTCAGCATCTCCGGATCGGCCATAAGGAGGGCTTGGCGACGGGCGATGATGCCACGCTCCGCAAGATCGACGGCGATCCGGATCGCGCCGTCCGCACTCCGCCGCACGGGGGCGGCATCCAAGATGGCCACCTGCCCCGCCTCGACCACAAAGTCGAGTTGCATCTCGTCGCCAAAGGCGCGCGCCGCCGTCTCGGTGAGCGAGGTCAGCGCCTCAACCGTCTGCGGCTGCGTGTCCTCAAGCGACGGTGCAACCTGCTTGGCCGCCACCCGCGCGGCGGCTGTCAGCATGCGCGGCGCGCGCAGACTGCGCCGGGTCTCCGGACCCTCGGCCTCGGGCAGAAAGCGCCCCAGGATGTACCGCTCTCCCGTATCGCCGTCGACTGTTTGGACCTGGCCCGCGCCACCATCCGCGCCGAGGCCGATCACCATCTCTTGCACGATCAGGGCGAGGCCCGCAGCCTCGGGCGCCCCGCGCGCTTGGCGGAGCATGCGCGCCGTAGGCGCCGCCCACTCCTGCGCCATCGCGCGGAGGGCAAGGGCAAGTTGCGCCGCCGGGACCTCCGGCCAAGGTGCGCCTGTCTCGGCTTCGAAGAGCGAAAGGGCATCTCGGAGCGCGCGCGCGGCGTCTGCGCCAGGTGCCGGATCAAAATCCACCGGATCGAGCCCGAGAACGCGATCGGCATAGGTCTGGATGGAGCGGCGGCGCACTTCGCTGGCAAGCGCCTCGCCCACACGGGCCGACAGGGCACTGTGGGTGACGGCTGAGGCCCCGACATTCAGAAGCGCAGGCGGCCCGCCCCAACCCGCGACCTCCGGCGAACTCCGGATCGCGACAACCGGGAACATGTCACCGGGCAGAGCTGGCGGAGAAGCGCCGGCGGCGATCGCAGACACGGCCTCGGGCGGGAGAACAACGGCCCGGCGCACGGGGAGGCCCGCATCTCCCAACTGGGCGAGCCGCGCGGCTCGGGCGCCGCAAGCCGGGTCCGCTGCGGCCTCTGCCAAGCTGAGGAAGGCCGGCGGTGTCGCCACGCGCCTAGCCTTCGAGGGCGTCAAAGACCGCGATGCGCCGGGCCACGACGCGAATGCGGTTCAAGAGGCAAAGCCGGTTCCGTCGCACGGCCGCTGAGGACGCGTTCACCGTGACCCCGTCGAAAAACGCATCGATTGGCCGGCGGAGTGCGGCAAGGGCCGCCATGGCGCCGACAAAATCCTCCGCGTCGAGGGCTGGCGCGATCGCGGCGTCCGCCGCGTCGAGCGCGTCGAAGAGGGCGACTTCGACGCCCTCCTCCGCAAAAGCACGCTGTGGGTCGAGCGAGTACTCAACCCCGTCCTTTTTCTCCTCGGCCGTCAGGATGTTGTTGGCCCGCTTGAACCCTGCAACGAGGTTCTCGCCGTCCGGCGTGCCGAGCCCTTCCTGCAGGGCCCGCACCCGGCGCACCAGCAGAACCAAATCGTCCTGCCCGCCCAGGCGGAAGCAGGCATCGATCACGTCGTGCCGCACCCCCTCGCCCCGGAGGTAGACCTTCAACCGATCGGCGAAGAAAGTCAGGAGATCGTGTTTCCAGCTCTCGACATTTGGAAGCACGTTGTCGCCCACATCGCCAAGAACGCCGATATCGGCCTGGGCAATCTTGCGCTCCAGGCTGACGCGCAGGTCGTTCTCGATCAGGATGCGGATCACGCCGAGCGCCGCGCGGCGGAGCGCAAACGGATCGCGGGAGCCCGTCGGTGTCTCACCGATGGCCCAAAACCCCGTCAGCGTGTCGAGCTTGTCGGCGAGGGCGACCGCGACGGCCAACGGGTCGGTCGGCACGGCATCGGACGGACCAAGGGGGGCGTGGTGGGTTCGGCACACCTGTGCCACCGCATCCGAGTGGCCGGCCGCGAGGGCGTAATAGCTCCCCATCACCCCTTGAAGCTCCGGAAACTCATAGACCATCTCGGACGCGAGATCGGCCTTTGCAATCTTGGCCGCCTCGACCGTGCGCTCCTCATCCGCTCCGACGCTCTGCGCGATGACGCGGGCGAGCGCCGCAATACGCTCCACGCGTTGGGCCTGGCTGCCGAGCTTCGAGTGGAAGGTGACCTCGGCGAGAGGTGCTCCGAGCGCCGCCATGCCGCCAGTGGCAACTGTCCGAAGGTCGTTCTCCCAAAAGAACTTCGCATCCGCGAGCCGTGCCCTCAGAACCTTGTCGTTCCCAGCAAGGATCGTCGCGCCACCATCCGCTGTCTCACGGTTGGACACGGTCACATAGCCTTCGATCCGAGCGGTCTTTGGGTTCCTGACCGAGAAGAACTTCTGATGCTCGCGCATCGAGGTTTGAAGCACCTCGGCGGGAAGCTCCAGAAACTCAGCGCCGATGCGGCCCATCAGCACACTTGGCCACTCAACAAGCCCCGCAACCTCTGCGAGGAGGCCGGGATCCTCCACGACCTCAAGACCCTCGGCAAAGGCGCGTGTGGTCGCGTCATGCCAGATCCGATCCGCCCGTGCGTCCGCGCGAAGGATCACATGGGCGCGCGCCAAGGCCGCCTCGTAACCCTCAAAGGAGGTCACAGTGATCGCTCCACGGCTCATGAACCGGTGGCCCCAAGTGCGGTTGCCGGCCGTCAGATCGCCAATCGAGGCGGGCACGACGCGCGTCCCCACCTCATCCGTCAGAATACACAGGATCTCGCGAAGCGGCCGCACCCAGGACAGCCGCCCCGTGCCCCACCGCATGGACTTTGGCCACGGGAAGCGTTCGATGACGCCGGGCACGACCTCCATCAGGATCTCATCCACCGTCCGGCCGGGCGTGAGGATCTCCGCAAAGAAGACCTGGCCCTTCTTGTCGTCGCGGACCGTCAACGCCTCGCGGGTGAGGCCGGTTGAGCGCAAGAAGCCCTCAATTGCCTTCTCGGGGGCATCGACGCGCGGGCCCTTCCGCTCCTCCCGCCGGTCGGGCGAGCGCTCGGTCAGGCCCTCGATCGAGAGCGTCAGTCGCCGCGGCGTCACGAAGCTGCCCGCGCTCTCGTAAGTGAGGCCCGCCTCGACAAGCGCGTCGGTCGTCAAACGACGGAGGTCCTCGGCGGCGCGGGCCTGCATCCGCGCCGGGATCTCCTCGGAAAAGAGTTCGAGCAGGAGGTCGGGCATGGGGTCCTCGGAAGCTGCGCCGTGGCCTTCGCGGATAGGCGGCGGGACGTCAAGGGGCGAAGACGGACCAGCCCGTCGCCGCAGTCAACCGCTCCAGGGCGAGGGCTCCGAGACGGGAGTTTCCCTTCTCGCCAAGGCCGGGCGACCAAACCGCGATCGAGGCCTGCCCGGGCGCAATCGCCAGGATCCCGCCGCCGACCCCGCTCTTCCCCGGCAGTCCCACGCGATACGCAAAATCGCCCGAGCCGTCATAGTGCCCGCAGGTGAGCATCAGCGCCCCAATCTGGCGCACGCGCGCGGCAGGGCTGCGCCGCTCTCCAGAGACCAGCCCGTCGCAGGCAAGGAACTGACCGGCCTGCGCGAGCTGTCGACAGCTCATCTCGATTGCGCAGCATCCAAAGTAGGTTGCAAGCACATCTTCAACGGATGCCTCCAGATTTCCTTCGGCAGCCATAAAATGCGCGAGGCTCCGGTTGCGGGCGCCCGTCGCCTGCTCAGATGCCGCGACGCTGGCATTCACGGCAATGCTCTCGCCCGCAAGCGCCGCGACCTGTGCGCGAACCTGTTCGACGGTCGCGCTCGGAGACTGGTCCCCAAGCAGAACATCGGCCATCACGATGGCACCCGCGTTGATGAAGGGGTTGCGCGGCACGCCGCGCTCCCGTTCGAGCTGGACGATTGAGTTGAACGCGTTGCCCGAGGGCTCTCGTCCCACACGCGCCCAGAGCGCATCGCCGATGCGCTCAAGCGCCGCGGCGAGCATAAACACCTTAGAGATCGATTGGATGGAGAACGGCACCGCCGCGTCGCCTGCACCATGTTCGGTGCCATCGGCGAGGACCACAGCGATCCCGAACGCGCCGGGATCGACGCAGGCCAGTTCTGGGATGTAGCTGGCGACGCGACCGCGGTCTGACGCCGCTGCCATCTCGGCCGCGATGTCCTTCAACGGCGCGTCGAGGGTCATTCGGCCTCGCGGTAGTGACGCCAAAGATACCCGCGTCCGTCGGGATAGACGGCGATCATTCTGAGGATCTCATACCCTTCGGCGCCATCCGGCGTCTCATCGGCCGCGAGATAGGCCGCGGCCTCCCCAGCAGCCAGATCGTCCGAAATCGTTCGAGCGTCGAAGCAGTCAAACCAAGCCGGGGGCATCAGCGGCTCCGGCTCCGGCGCAGACGGCATCCCCTCGAAGGCGGCCGGATCGACCCTGAAACACGCGCGAAGCTTGTTTGGCGACGTCGCGGCGTCAATGCCGCGGTAGTCCTCGACGGCGATATCCTGGCCTGCCACGGCGAGCGAGGTCACCCCCTCGATCTGGTCGTAGTAGGCATGGACTTGAAAGTACCAGAGCGCGCCACCGAAGACGGCCGCGATTGCTGCAAAGAGAACGACGAAGACCCGCCCGCTCATCTCCCCTCTCCGGCAGAGCGCGCTATCTCTTCGGTTTCAGTACGCACAGCGACCCTGGCCTCGCCTGGGTTGAACGCATCACGCCCGCATGCGCGACCGCATTTGCGGTTAGACAGCAGCACACTTTGGATCATTGGCCCCTCCGAGCGACGCTTCCGCGTGCCCTTGTGGCCCGTTGCGCGCGGAGGTGAAAGCCCCGATCCGCCGTCAGATCGGATCGGTCTGTTCGAGCAGGCGGTCGATCAGTTCTCGATGGAGGCCGCCAGAATCGCCGCCGCCATAGGTGAGCGCCCCGCCCGTGTAGAACGTGCCATACGTCTTGGCGAGGTTCACCGTCTGACCCAGACCGGAGACGAGCTGGCTCTTCTTAAGAGGGGAGAGCGGGTGAATGAAGACGGACCAG
>JBCCWM010000137.1:0-10691 GCA_039193505.1 Pseudomonadota bacterium
AAAAAGCCAGAGACAACGAAATATCGACGCGTCAATCCAACGACGCAACCGCCCCCGAAACCTCCGTAAAACCAACCCGCTCAGGTCAGTGCCGTGGGTACTACAAAACACTCCTCACACACGCAAGCGCGAAATGAAGGCCCATGACAGTTTTTTAGCGGTGCGCGGCAGGTGACGTTGCGACAGACCTCGCGTATCCCTCCGGCAGACACGGAGGGAGGCGCAGTATGGCTCCGAAATTCGGAACGAGCGGGCTTCGAGGCCTCGTTGTCGAGCTGAACGATGACATTGTGGCAGGCTATGTCGCAGCGTTTCTCGAGGGCTCAGACACCAACGGGACTGTGTTGATCGGACGCGATCTTCGCAGTTCGTCTGAGCGGATCGGGCGGGCGGTGGCGGGCGCCGTTGTGGCGGGCGGACACACACCTCTGGACTGCGGCGTGCTGCCCACCCCTGCCCTCGCGCTGGCCGCGATGGAGCGGAGCACGGCCGCCGTGATGGTGACCGGCAGCCACATCCCGGACGACCGCAACGGGCTGAAGTTCTACTCAGGCAGCGGTGAGATCACGAAGGCGGACGAAACGGCGATTGCCGGGCGAGTGACGCCCCTTTCAGTGACCCCGGTGGCCGGAAGGCCCGATGCAACTGCGCGCGAGGCCTATATCGACCGCTACATAAAGGCATTTCGGCCCGAGACGCTCCACGGGCTTCGGATCGGCGTCTATGAGCACTCCTCCGCGGCGCGGGACATTCTGGGTGACGTGCTGCGGAAACTCGGGGCCGAGGCGGTCGCGCTGGGGCGGGCGGATGCGTTTGTTCCGGTCGACACCGAAGCGCTGTCGGGTGAGATGCGGTCGGGTTTGGCCGGTTGGGCGCGGGAACACGGGCTCGACGCCATCGTCTCAACCGATGGCGATGCGGATCGCCCAATGCTCGCTGATGCCGAGGGGCGTGTGATCCCCGGTGACCGGCTCGGCCCTCTTACAGCGCGCTGGGCGGGGGCCGAGACTGTCGTCACGCCCGTGTCCTCGAACACGCTGGTCGACGCGATTGGGGAGTTTGCTGTCATCCGAACCCGGATCGGATCACCCTTCGTTGTTGCCGGCATGGGCGAGGCCGACGGGCGGACGGTCGGCTACGAGGCGAATGGCGGCCTTCTCCTCGGGTTTGAGGGGCCTGGCAGCCTCGCGCCTTTGCCGACGCGCGACGCGCTCTTGCCGATCCTGGCGCCACTCGCCCTCGCGGTTGAGGGCGGGGTCAGCATCGCGGACCTCGCAGCCGGTTTGCCCCCACGCTTTACGGCCGCGGACCGGCTGACGGACATCCCGCGCGAGCGCGCGCTCGCCCTCGTTGATGCGCTCGAGAGCGACGATGAACTCGCGGCGCGGATCTACCCGAACCTCGGAGCCCCGGTGGCGATCGACCGGACCGACGGGCGGCGGGCGCACTTCGCCGACGGGCGGATTGTGCACCTCCGCCCCTCAGGCAATGCGCCTGAGTTCCGCGTCTATACCGAGGCCGAGAGCGAGGCGCGCGCCGGTGAGACACTCACCGCCACTCTCACGGCGCTCGATGCGGCGCTGCGCGACTAGCCGATCTTGTCTTGCGTCTTGGTCTCGAAATCGGACGCGTCGTGACGCTCATGGAGCTGCGTCTCGGGCTCGCCCGCCGTCCGATTGACCATGCGGCCTCGTTTGACGGCCGGGCGCGCGTCGATCTTTTCGGCCCATCGCACGACATTGGTGTAGCTCGCCACATCAAGAAACGTCGCGGCCCCATACTGGCGACCGAGCGCCAACTGCCCGTACCAGGGCCAGATCGCCATGTCTGCGATGCCATAGTCGTCGCCTGCGATGTACGCGCTCTCCCCGAGACGTTTGTCGAGGACGTCGAGCTGGCGCTTCGCCTCCATCGCGTACCGGTCGATCGGGTACTGCATCTTGTAAGGGGCATAGGCGTAAAAATGGCCAAAGCCACCGCCGAGATAGGGCGCACTCCCCATCTGCCAAAAAAGCCAGGAGAGCATCTCGGCGCGCTCGGCCCCCTTGGCAAGGAACACGCCGAACTTTTCGGCGAGATAGAGGAGCATCGCACCTGATTCGAAGACGCGCACGGGCTCCGGCCCGCTCCGGTCGACGAGAGCGGGGATCTTGGAGTTCGGGTTGATGCCCACAAAGCCCGAGCCGAATTGGTGGCCCTCACCGATCCGGATGAGCCAGGCGTCATACTCCGCCTCCGCGATGCCGAGGGCGAGCAACTCCTCGAACATCACCGTCACCTTCACGCCGTTCGGCGTGCCTTGGGAGTAGAGCTGGAAGGGATGTCGGCCCACCGGAAGCTCCGCGTCGTGGGTTGCCCCGGAAATCGGCCGGTTGATGCTGGCGAACTGCCCGCCGCTTTCCCGCTCCCACGTCCAGACCTCGGGCGGTTCGTATGTTGCGTCGTCGGCCATCGGATCCCTCCTCTCGCTGCGCGTTGGTGCCGCACCTAGCACACTGACCGTGCGGGGGAAGGGCTTGCGGTGGTGCAATGCAATGTTATAACAGCAACATCTAGAGAGGAGAGGGATCATGACGCTTCGGCTTGCAGCTGTTGCACTGTGCTGTGCAGGTGTGGCGACGGCGGACGAGACGCGGGAACTGAGCGCCCATGTGCATGGTCATGGTGAGCTCAACATCGCCATCGACGGCGTCCGCATGGCGATCACTCTGATCGCGCCGGGCGCCGATATCGTCGGGTTCGAGTATGAAGCGAAGAGCGATGAGGATCGTGCGGCCGTCGAGACGGCGATTGCGACGCTCTCCGACCCGAGCCAACTCTTCGTCGCGGAACCGTCGGGGGCGTGTCAGGTCGTTCGCGCCACGGTCGAACTGATCATCGAGGGGCCGGACGACCATGATCACGGAGATGAGGACGCCGCGCATGATGACCATGATCACGACCATGACCATGCCGCTCAAGATGACCATGATCACGACCACGATCATGCGGCGCATGACGATCACGGGCATGACGAGGTCGCCGAGGCCAGCCACAGTGAGTTCCAGGCGGACTATCTGCTCGAATGCGCTGAGATAGAGAGCATCCAGTCGATCACCTTCCCATATTTTGAAATCTTCGCCGGAGCGGAGGAGCTCGACATCCAGATCGTCACGGCAAACGGCGCATCCGCGGCGGAAGTGACGCGAGAGGCGGCCCGGCTCGACCTCTCGAGCCTCATGTGAACGCAGCCGTCGCGCTTGCGAAGGTCGAGTTCTCGTGGCCGGGCGGCGGTTTCCGTCTGAGCCTTGACAGCTTGACCATCGCGCGCGGCGAACGCGTCTTTCTGTCGGGCGAAAGCGGGTCCGGCAAGTCGACGCTTCTCGCTCTAATCGCGGGGATCCTCACGCCGAAGACGGGCGTTGTGTCGGTGGACGGAACCGATCTGGCCGCCCTCAAGGGTCCAGCTCGGGACCGGTTCCGTGCAGAGCGGATCGGCGTCATCTTCCAGATGTTCAACCTGCTGTCCTATGCACCCCCCCTCGACAACATCTTGCTGCCGCTGGCCTTCGCGCCCGAGCGGCGTCGACGCGTCGAGCGTCCGGAAGCGGAGGCGCGGAGGCTGGCAGCCGAGCTTGGCCTCGACGCAGATGTCGTGGGGGCCCGGCGGTCAAGCGATCTCAGCATCGGTCAGCAACAGCGGATCGCGGCGGCGCGGGCGCTGATCGGAGGGCCGAGCCTCGTGATTGCGGATGAACCGACCTCCGCACTCGACGCCACCGCGCAGGCGGCGTTTCTCGACCTCCTGATGTCGCAAGCGGAAGCCGCGGGCGCGACACTCTTGATGGTCAGCCATGACGATCGCATGGCCGCCCGCTTTGACCGGCAAATCGCCCTCGCCGACATTGCGCGGGTGGAGCGATCGGCGGCGGCATGATCCTCCTCCGCCTCGCGCTTCGATCGCTGGCAAGCCGGCACCTGACGGTTGGTCTCACCGTGACGTCGGTGGCCCTCTCGGTCGCGCTCCTCCTCGCGGTCGACACGATCCGAACGGGCGCCAAAGAGAGCTTTGCCAACACAATCTCCAACACCGATCTGATCATGGGCGCGCGTTCCGGCGGCGTCCAACTGCTCCTCTATTCGGTCTTCCAGGTGGGCAATGCCACCAACAATGTGACCTGGGACAGCTACCTCGACATTGAAGCGATGGACGGGGTCGCGTGGATGGTGCCGATCTCGCTTGGCGACAGCCATCGCGGCTACCGGGTGATGGGCACGTCCACCGCCTTCTTCGACCACTACAAGTATCGCGGCGGTCGCGACATCGCCTTCGCGGACGGACACCGCTTCGACGACCTCTTCGACGCTGTGGTGGGCGCGGACGTGGCCGAGACGCTCGGCTATGGCATTGGTCAGGAGATTGTCGTTGCACACGGCATCGTCTCGTTCTCGGACCATGCCGACAAACCGTTCCAGATCTCCGGAATTCTCGAGCCAACGGGGACGCCGGTCGATCGCACAGTGTATGTCAGCCTCGAGGCGATCGAAGCGATCCATGTCGACTGGCAGGGCGACGGCCGCTCCGGCGTCAGCGCCGAGGAGGTGAGGGGCATGGACCTCACGCCCGGCGCGGTCACGGCCGCACTGATCGGCGTCGAGGATCGGCTTCGGATCTTTGCGCTCCAGCGCGCGATAAACGAGTATCGGGAGGAGCCGCTCCTCGCGATCCTGCCGGGCGTTGCCCTCTCCGAGCTCTGGAGCCTGGTCGGCGTTGCGGAGGCCGCGCTCCTCGCTGTGTCGGCCATGGTGGTGGTGACGGCACTCCTCGGTCTTGCAGCGATGATCCTGGCCGGCCTCGAGGCGCGGCGGCGCGAGATGGCGATCCTGCGCGCCGTCGGCGCGCGCCCGCGCACGATCCTCGCCCTGCTGATGCTTGAGGCGGTGACCATTGCAGCCTTCGGCGCGCTTCTCGGTGTCCTGCTCCTCTATGTCGGACTTTTGATCACACGCGGCTGGATCGACTCGGCCACTGGGATTTATCTGGAACTGTCCCCGCCCGGCGCGCGCGAGGGCCTGATCCTCGCGGCGGTGATCGGCGCGGGCGCCGCCGCAAGTCTTGTGCCGGCGCTGCGCGCCTATGCGCTGTCGCTCGCGGACGGGATGACACTGAGGACGTGAGGGACCGCACTATGACGCCTCTGACACGCCGCCGAGCCCTTGCGCTGGCCCTTGCCACGGCCACTCTCGCCCGCCCGGTGCAGGCGAGGGACGTCATCGATCTCGACTGGGGCGATCTGATCCCCGAGGGCGAGACTGCCATCTTGATGGAGCAGCTTCGCGGGATCGGCGTGGTTCAGCACGGCCAGCTCTCGACGGGGTTCACGCAGGAACGCGACGCGGAGCTCACCACTGAATTCAACGGCGCGCATGTGCGCCTGCCGGGCTTTGTCGTGCCGCTCGATTTCAGCGCCTCGGGAACGTCGGCCTTCATACTGGCGCCCTTCGTTGGCGCCTGCATCCATGTGCCCCCGCCCCCGCCCAACCAATTGGTTTTCGTCACGACCGAGCGCCCCTACAGATCGAAGGGTCTTTTTGAGCCGGTCTACGTGACGGGCCTTTTTGACACAGTCGCGACCGGCACGGAGGTGGCTGAGGTCGGCTACGCAATTTCGGCCGACCGCGTCGAGCGCTATCGCTGACCCTCCAGCACGGCCAGATGGCTGCGTGTGATCTCCTGGGCCGCCAGCGCGCGCTCGGCTATCACTGTGTAGTCCGACGCGGTGAGGCGCACCACCCCGCGAAGGCCGAGTGCCTGCTCACTGTTGGGTCCGATGGCCGACGCGAGAGCCTCGGCGATGTCGTCGGGCGCGTCCCGGGTCACAAAGGGCAGACCCGGCGCACACTCCGTCTGGCCGAGGACGCGCAGCGCCGCGGCGGCCGGCTCATGGCGCTCAGCAAGCCGCCAGGAGACCGCATCGATCGCCGCAAGATCGGCGTCGCCTTCTGCCACCATCCGGATTGAGGCCCGATGCGCCCCACTCAACCGAACCGCACCGAAAAACGTGCCGTGCTCGTCCAGCGCCGCAACCATCTGCATCACCGCCTGCCACCCGGATTGGCTGTCGGTCGAGTTGGCCGCGAGGGTCGCACCGCGGAAGTCGGGAAGCGTCCGGCGCGGATCGTCCCGCCGGACGACAAGCGCGCTCCGGTACCACCCCGGCGGCGTGTCCGCGAGACCGTAATCCCCAGCCCCCACGACCTGAAGACGGGCGGACAGCGACGTCACAAACGGCAGCCCGCATGTCTGGGAGAGGAGCAGGTCGTCGGCCATCCAACCAGTCTCTGGCCGCGTTAGTCTGTCGGGCCCGCGCCCGAGCGCCGTCCGCACCGACTGCCAGAGCGCGTCCGTCTCGGCCCGGATCTCGGGCCAGTCGTACATTGGCAGGCTTGCGATCACGCGCGCGGTCGGAGTGGGTGGGCCACGGGTTCTTTGGGACGCACGAGGTAGCGCGCAAAAAGGCTAGCGTAGTTCGGAAAGATGTAGCCTCCGTTCTGGGCGCGGTAACGCGCCTGCCGTTCGGCATAAAGCGCCGGAAGCCGGTACCAGGCCACCCGCGGATGCGCGTGGTGGACCGCGTGCAGGTTGTTGTTGAGAAAGAGGAGGGCGAGCGGGCCGCGATCTTCGATGATGACGGAGCGCGCACCGGAGCGTTCATGGGCCCGGTGTTCAGCAAAAGTCCGGATCTTGAGGAGCGAGAGCGCGAGATAGGCGGCCGCCAGAATCTGCCAAAGCGCCATCGCCCCCGTGGCACTCAACCAGAGGACCACGGGAATGAGGCCCACGATGTGGAGGAACCAGGCCCGCCAGACGGCGCGCTCGCCCGCAGCGAGATCCGCCAGGTCGGCCCTGTAGAACCGCCAGAGACTGATGGCAGGACCCACGGCCATCCGCCCGGCAAGCGTGCGATTGAGGGCAAAGAGCCACCGGAGAGCTGCCGGCAAGTCCGCATGCACCGCCGGATCCAGATACTCCGTCTCCGGGTCGTCGTAAGGATCGGTCAGGTGCGGTGTTCTGTGATGCGCGATGTGGAGGTCCCGGAACCTGCCATACGGGATGGAAAGGCCAATTGCGGGAAACACCGTCGCCTCAGAGAGCGCCCGGTTCTTGAAGGGGTGTCCGTGCACGACCTCGTGCTGAAGCGAAGAGTGCTGCGCAAGGACGACCGCGAGGAGCGGGATGGACAGGACGGCCGGCAGATCGGCCGCCGTGATCAACATGTACGCTGCATAAACAGCAAGCAGCATGGCCAATGTCGGCCACTCAACCGGCAATCGTGAATATGTGTGTGTCATAGTTTGATGGTTTCACGAGCGGCTCGACCTCACCAGATCGTGAAAGCGTTGCAAGTATGGAGATTTCGCGGTGTTCTTGCCGAAATATTGTATATCCACGTATTCATTGTGAATGCACAAGACAACGCTCTCCCGTTTGTTTAGACAGCGCCTCCGGACACTCCTTGAAGCTGAGGAGCACGGAACAGCGCAGTTTCTCCGCGACACCGGTCTCGACCGCTCTGCCCTGTCGCAGTTCCTGAACCCTGAAAGCGATCGGTTGCCGCGGGCCGAAGCGCTCCGACGGATCGCGGCCGCGCGGGGGATCTCGGTCGACTGGCTTCTCGGGCTTGAGAACGCACCTGAGGGCCGGCAGGAGATCCGCTCAAGCCTCATGGTCGAGCGCGCAGAGGGGCCCGATGGCTCAACCCCCGTTGAGGCCTGGCGGCGCGAGGCGGCTGGGCTGAAGCTCCGTTATGTGCCCACGCTCCTCCCAGACCTTTTGGAGCAAAGCGGGATCGGCGGCGCAGGGGAGGCGCTTTTGGGCGACGCGGATCTCGACGACACGGATGTCGAGATTGCCATGCCACTCCAACGGTTCGAAGCGCTGGCCCTCGGCGGCGGCATCTGGCGCGGCACGCGGGCGCAGGAGCGCCGCCGCAAGATCTCCGCAATGGCCCACCTGGCCCGGGCGCACTACCCGACGCTCCGCGTGCACCTCTTCGATGCGCGCAAGACCTTTGCGCCTGCCTTCAGCGTATTCGGGCGGTCGCGCGTCGCGCTCTATCTCGGCGAAAGCTACCTCGTCCTGACCGGGCGCGAGAACATCCGCCTCTTCACCCGGCTCTTCGACGGTCTGGTCCGGGCGGCTGTGATCGGTCCGGACCGGGTCCACGCGACGCTCGCCGAGATCGCGGAGGACGTGCGAACCTGACGCGGATCAAATGAGCTGTATCGCCTGGCGCGCCTGCCAACTATGGTCGAGCGCGGGAGGACGCCGATGGCCCGGATCCTGGCGATATCGAGTTGGGTTGCTGCGGGGCATGTCGGCCTCTCTGCGGCTGGTCCGGTTTTTTCGCTGCTGGGCCATGAGAGCATCCAGCTGCCAACGACGCTCCTGTCAAACCATCCGGGCTTTGGACATGTGGGCGGGCGAGCAACACCGCCCGACCAGCTCAGAGGTATGATCGAGGCCCTGGCCGCGAACCGATGGCTCAGCGAGGTCGATACAGTGCTGACAGGCTACATGCCTTCGGCCGAGCATGTCGGTGTGGCGCTCGCCGCACTCGCGCACGCGCCCGGGGCGCGGCTGGTCTGCGACCCGATCCTCGGCGACGCGCCGAAGGGGCTCTATGTCGCGCAGGCGGCGGCCCTGGCGGTCGCCTCCGCCCTCGTGCCGCGGGCAGATGTGCTCACGCCGAACCTCTTTGAACTCGGCTGGCTGAGTGACAGCGAGATCCCCGATCTCGCGGCGGCCGTGGGTGCCGCCCGGCGCCTCGCACCCGATGCGCAGGTCCTGCTGACCTCACCTCCGTATCCGGCGGGCCAGACAGGTGTCTTCGAGATCTCCGCCGCCGGCACGCATGCCTACCGAGTGCCCGTCCGGAGCGGTGCGCCCCACGGCACCGGCGATGTCTTCGCCGCGTTGACGGCTGCGGGTGTCGCGCCTGGGTCGGCCCTCGGCCACCTCACCTCACTGGTCGAGGCAAGCGTCGGGCAGGAGCATCTGGCGATCATCTCCGAGGCGCCGCGCTGGCGTGCGGCGCCGCCAGTGCAGGCGGCGGCCTGATGGGCTTTGACTTCATCCTGATGCTGACAGCGGACGATCGCACGATCGTGGACGCACCAGACCGGCTTGAGGACGCACTCGAAGGCGGCGCGCGCCACATCGGGTTCAAGGATGTGGGCCTCCCCTTCGACGACCTCCGCGGTCTGGCCGAGCGGATCCGAGCCGCCGGCGGACGCTCCTATCTCGAGGTCGTCAGCCTGGATGCGGAGAGCGAACTCGCCTCCGCGCGTGCGGCCGTCGCGCTCGAGGTCGATTGCCTCCTCGGCGGCACGCGTGCGGAGGCCGTGACGGAGATCATCCGCGACCATCCCCTCCGCTACTACCCGTTTCCTGGCCGGATTGCAGGCCATCCGAGCGTTCTCGAAGGCACGGTGGAGGAAATCGCGATCTCCGCGAGGCGCCTTGCTGATCTTGAGCATGTGCACGGGCTCGACCTCCTCGCCTACCGCTTCGCAGGCGATGTGCCCGCGCTCATGTCCCGGGTCTGCGGCGTCGGCCGAAAGCCGGTGATCATAGCGGGCAGCATCGACCGGCCGGAGCGGATCACGGCCGTCGCGGATGCGGGTGCGGCCGCCTTCACGGTCGGCACTGCAGCACTTGCCGAGAGCTTTCCGGCAGAGGGCTCAGGACTTGCCGCCCAGATCCGAGCGCTCCTCGCGCTCACCGGCGCGGCGCGGGCACGGGCCTCCGTCCCCCTCCGCGTGGCCCTCGTCGCGCACAACAACCGAAAAGCACAGCTCAGGGCCTGGGTCCTCCGACATCGCCGCGCGCTGACGCGCCACCGCCTGATCTGCACCGGCGGCACCGGGAAGCTGGTCTCGGATGCGGCACCAGATCTGTCGATCCGACGTCTTCAACGCGGGACACGGGGGGGAGATCAACAACTCGGCGCGCTGATCGCAACCGGGGAGCTTGATGCGGTGATCTTCTTCACCGACCCTTCTGCCGGCCATGGGTCCGACGTCGACCTCCACGCGTTGACGCGGTTGGCGGTGATGCACGACACGCCGCTCGCCCTCAGCCCCGCAGCGGCCGACATGCTGATCGCCGCGTTGCCGCGCGAATGAGGTGGACGAATCCACGCTCCGGCGCTGCCACATGAGCGGGCCGCGCCGGGTCGACGAGGCGGCTTTTGGTGTCGTCTACGGCACAATCACCGTGATGGGGCTCCTCCTTGCGATGGACCCGGACCATGTCGAGCCGCTTCGCGCGGCGGGCTACCTTTTTGTGTCGGTCCTCGCGGTCGCGATGGCCAAAGCGTTTGCGGAACTTTGCGAGACAGCGCTCAAAACGGGACAGAACGCCGACCCGGCCGACATTGCGTCAGCCTGGCGGCACAGCCGAACAACCTTGTTCGCGGCCAACGGACCGACAGCCGCCCTTCTTCTGGCAGCCGCGGGCCTGATCGAGGGCGCAACGGCGCACGCTCTCGCCCAGCTTCTTGCCATTGCGCTTCTGTGCGTGTTCGGGATCCGGATCGGCCGCGCCCTCGACGGTACGCTCAAAGCGTCCGTGATCGGCGCTGCGGTCTGCGGCGGGATCGGCCTTGCGATTGCGGTCCTCAAAAACGCGATCCACTGAAGCCGGGGGG
>JBCCWM010000138.1:0-10655 GCA_039193505.1 Pseudomonadota bacterium
GGCGTAGGCGCGCTCGATCAGGTTCCGGAATGTGGCACCGTCAAAGGCGTCGCCGACGAACGGGCGCATGACGGTGTAGGCGACGTCCTCGTAGCTTTGGCCGGCAAAGCGGCGGATGGTCTCCGGATCGAGTGTGGGCCAGCTCTCCGGCACGTAGAGGCCGCCATCGCGGGCGAGGCCGGAGAGCATGGCGTCCTGAAAGCCGAGGGCCGGCGCCCTGCCGCGGGTTGAGACGTAGCGCATCGGAGGTGGCCTTTCAGCGACTGCGGCGCTGTCGTAGAACCAAGAGGACCGTCATGGCAAGCCAGCCGACCGCCATCAGCGCCCAGGTGATCGCGTATTGCAGATGGTTGTTTCGGAGCCGCACCGTGACGGGCATGGGCTGCACCTCTCCGCCGGTCGGTGCGCTCGCGACGAGCAACACCGGTTCGGTTTGCAAGGCAGCCGCCATCGCCTCCACGTCTCGGGCAAACCAGATGTTGCGCGCGAGGTTGGGGTCGGGCGTGAAGGCATCGACCTCGCGCGGCCAGTGAAGGTGCCCCGTGACGAGGGTTGTGCCGGGCCGCGCCGCCGTTTTCGCAGTCTCGAGGACAAAACCTCGATCGACGAGGATCCGTCGCCCCTCGGTTTCGTAGACCTGAATGATGCGAAATCCCGGTCCTTCGAAGCGTCGCGAGGTGAGGACATGGACCTCACCCTCCGCAAAGCCGCCAGCGAGGGACACGGGCAGATACCGATGCGTTTCTGGATCCGGACGATCTGGCAGGGGTTGGTCCGGACCCGACGCGCGCGCGTCGATCTCCGCGACGAGCGCGTTCTTCCATTCCAGCCGCTGCACTTGCCAGACCGAGAGCCACACCAGGATCAGCGTTCCGCCGACCCCGAAGAGGATCGGCAGGACCAGCCCGGATCCTCGACCGGCGCCGGTCTCAGCCACCCCAGATGTAGACGGCGAAGAAGAGGAAGAGCCAGACGACATCGACAAAGTGCCAGTACCACGCGGCCGCCTCGAACCCGATGTGCTTTTCGGGCGTGAAGTCGCCGGCATAGGCCCGCAGGAGGCAAACGAAGAGGAAGAGCGTCCCGATGATCACATGAAGGCCATGAAAGCCGGTCGCCATAAAGAAGTTGGCGCCGTAGATGTTGCCATCGAAGCTAAATGCGGCGTGGCTGTACTCATAGGCCTGGAAAATCGTGAATACACCTCCGAGGGAGACAGCGAGGATGATCGCCCACTTGAATTGCTCGCGGTCATTCTCTTCGACGATTGCGTGGTGCGCCCAGGTCGCTGCACAGCCGGAACAGAGGAGGATCAGCGTGTTGATGAGTGGCAGATGCCAGGGATCGAAGGTCTCGATCCCGACGGGCGGCCAGACACCGTCGACCGCAGGGCTCATGCCCCCGGGATCCATCGGGTACATTGCATGCTTGAAGAAGGACCAGAACCACGCGGCGAAGAACATCACCTCGGAGATGATGAAGAGAATAAAACCCATCCGGAGGCCGAGCATCACGACCGGCGTATGATCCCCCGCCCGGCTCTCGGTGATCATCTCCATCCACCACGCGTACATGGTGTAGAGGACGACCCCGAAGCCCAGCACGAACACAAAGGGCGTGACGCCATGCATCCAAAGGACGGCCCCGAAGAGCATGATGAAGGCACCGACGCCAGCGACAAACGGCCAAGGGCTCGGCGGCAGGACGTGGTAGTCGTGGTTCTTTTCGTGCGCCATGGGGCCCTCGCGCCTCAGTTGGTGACCGGCTCTTGCGGTATCTCAGTTTCGTAAAAGGTGTAAGACAAGGTGATTGTGTGGACGTACTTGGCTTCGCGGTGGTCGACGATGGCAGGGTCGACGAAGAAGGACACCGGCATCTCCACGCGCTCCCCCGGGGCGAGAACTTGCAGCTCAAAGCAAAAGCACGCGATCTTTGCGAAGAACCCGCCGGCTGAGTACGGGACCACGTTGAAGCTCGCGGTTCCCGCGATTGGGCGATCGGTTGGGTTGTAAGCTTCGTAGAACGCCAGGTTTTCCTCGCCGATTCGGACTTCCATTTCGGAGGTGAGCGGACGAAACTCCCACGGCATCCCACGCTCTTTGGAGGCGTCGAAGCGGACCGTGATCGTTTGGTCGAGCACTTCGTCCGTGGTGGCTGAGGCCGTGGCGGTCGTGCCACCGTAGCCTGTCACCCGACAGAACCAATCATAGAGCGGCACCGCGGCCCACGCCATCGCCCCCATAAAGACGACAACACCCGCCAGGGCCGTGACGGTTCGGGCCTTGCTGTCGGTCATCGGTTCGCCCCGGGGATGGTCTCGTAAGTGTGGTCGAAGCCCCGCATGTCGATCCCCTGCGAGATCTTGACGACCGTCACCGCGAAAATCAGACCGACAGTTGCGACGAGGCAGAGCCCGAGGGCGATGTTTCGTTTGCCGCGGCGGCGATAAATTTCGTGGGCGTCTGAGCTGCGGATCGGGGTCATAGGAGCACTGGCCAGTTTGTGAGCGTCAACCCGGCCATGCGGCACGCCGCTTCGACAAGGAAGAGGGTAAAGTGGAGGAAGAGATAAAGGATCGAGAACCCGAAGGCCCGTTTCTCAGCCTGAAAGCCGTCGGCCTGAGCCTCCGCGTCGCTCCGCCGTGCGATGCGCGCCATGTCGAGCACGAGCTGCGCGTTGAGGATCAGAGCGCCAACCATGTAGACCGGACCGCCGATGGATGTGAAGGCCGGCACAACCGCGACCGGCGCGAGGACAAGCGTGTAGATCGCAATCTGGCGCCGCGTCGCCCGGGTTCCGGACACAACAGGCAGCATCGGGACATCGGCCGTTTCGTAGTCGTCGTGCCGGAAGAGCGCCAGCGCCCAGAAATGGGGCGGCGTCCAGAGGAAAATCAGCGCAAACATAAGGAGCGGTTCGACCGCAAGGCCCCCAGTCGCAACGGCCCATCCGATCATGGGCGGCAGCGCTCCGGCTGCGCCCCCGATGACGATGTTCTGCGGCGTCGCACGTTTCAACCACATTGAGTAGATCACGACATAAAAGAAAATCGTGAAACCGAGGAGGGCCGCCGCGAGGGAATTTGCAAAAAGAAAGAGGAGCCCGACGGAGAGCCCGGCAAGACCGATGCCAAGGCCGAGCGCTTCATCACCGGACACCCGCCCCGACGGCACCGGCCGTCCCGCGGTTCGCGCCATCTTAGCGTCGATGTCAGCGTCCCACCACATGTTGAGCGCCCCTGAGGCGCCGGCCCCCACCGCAATACAGAGCACCGACGCGAGCGCGATCACAGGGTGCACGGACGTCGGTGCAACGATGAGGCCCACTGCGGCCGTAAAGATCGCCAGCCGCATCACCCTCGGCTTGAGGAGGGCCACATAGTCTGAAACGTCCGCTTCGGAGCCCGGCGCAGTGTTGTCAACGAGTGACATCGACTACTCCGCTGAGGCGACTGTGGTCTCTCGGACCGTGACTGCCACTGTCCCTCCCTGGGAGACCACCCAGCTGGCGTAGGCCTCTTCCGACACGACTTTGACAGTGATCGGCATGTAGGCGTGGTTTATGCCGCAGAGCTCAGAGCACTGTCCGAAATAGATCCCCTCTTGCTCGGCCATGAACCACGTCTCGTTCAGGCGGCCGGGGATGCCATCCATATGGACACCGAAGGCGGGGATTTTCCAGGCGTGGATCACATCGCCGGCTGTGACCTGGAGGCGGACAACCTTGTTCACGGGCACCACCATCGCCTGATCGGTGGCGAGCTTCCAGGCGCTCTCGTCATAGCCGTACTCCGCCAGCTCATCACGGACGGCGTCATTCATCTCAGGCTCGTTGAGGCCGAGCATATACGCGTCGAAGCTTATCCCTTCCTCGGGGTACTCGTAAGACCAGTACCACTGATACCCGGTCGTCTTGATGGTTAGATCGGCCTCCGGGACCTCCAACTGCTTGAAGAGGACGGGAAGCGAAAACGAGCCGATTACGATCAGGATCAGGACCGGCACGACGGTCCACGTGATCTCGATTGCGGAATTGTGCGTGAAGCGCGCCGGCGTGTCGTTCACCCCGGCTCGGAACCGCACAATCGCATAGGCGAGGAGGCCGACGACAAACAGGACGATTGCGGTGATGATCACCAGCAACATGTTGTCGAGCCAGTGGATGTCGCGCGCAAGCGAGGTCACGGCCGGCTGAAAGTTGATGCCCCGTTCAACCGGCGTCCCGATCACGTCGAGCTCCCCCAACTCCTGCGCGTGCAGAGCCGACGGCAGCGAGAGCAGGGTAACGAGCGAAAGGGAGCGGAGGTTCACCATGAGAACAATCCTGTTCGTTCGGGCCGCAGCAGGTGCGGGCGACGTGGGCTTGGCGAGACAATACACCAGCATTAAATGACAACAAGGGACGGCCTCCGCGGCAAAGGGACCCAAAACCGTCCAATTTTTTGACAACACCATCGGAAAGGTCGGTTGACATGGACTTAAGCGACACGGGCTTCGACCCTTTCGCAAACGACCTCGACGAGGAGCGTGCCTTGGCCGTGCTCAGGTCGGCTGTCGCGGGCGCGGATGATGGCGAGCTTTTTCTGGAACGCCGACGGTCCGAAAGCGTCGCCGTTGATGATGGTCGCCTGAAGACCGCGAGCTATACAGCGGCGGAGGGATTTGGGCTCCGGGCGGTGTGCGGTGAGACGGCAGGGTACGGCCATTCGACCGAGCTGTCGGAGGCGGCCCTCAAGCGTGCCGCAGAGACCGCGCGATTGGCCTCGGCAGAGGGGGGCGGCACGCTGGCCGACCCACCGACCGGGACCAACACGCGCCTTTACGCCCCGATCGACCCGCTCGAGGACGCCACCTTTGCCGCGAAAGTCGAAACGCTCGCTGAGATCGACGCCTTCGCCCGCGCCCTCGACCCGAGTGTCGTCCAGGTGTCCGCCACGCTCGGTGCCAGCCTCCAGGAGGTCGAGATCCTGCGACCCGATGGCCAACGCCTCCGTGACGTGCGGCCGATGACGCGCCTCAACGTCTCCGTCACAGTGGAGCGGGACGGACGCCGGGAGACGGGTGGAACGGGCTCCGGCGGGCGCACCGGCCTCACCGGCCTTGTTGCGCGGGAGCACTGGGAAGCCGAGGTGCGCGAGGCACTCAGGATTGCCCGGGTCAATCTCGACGCCGAACCCGCGCCGGCCGGCATCATGGACGTCGTGCTCGGCCCGGGCTGGCCCGGTATTCTGCTGCACGAAGCCATCGGGCACGGGCTTGAGGGGGATTTCAACCGCAAGAAGGCCTCGGCCTTTGCGGGCCTGATGGGCACTCGTATCGCCTCTCCCGGTGTCACGGTGCTCGATGACGGCACGATCCCGGACCGTCGTGGCTCCATCACGATCGATGACGAGGGCACGCCGAGCCACAAAACGCCGCTGATCGAAGACGGGATCCTGGTTGGGTACATGCAGGACCGACAGAACGCGCGTCTGATGGGCGTTCCAGCCACCGGCAACGGGCGCCGCGAAAGTTATGCTCACATCCCCATGCCACGCATGACGAACACGTATATGCTCTCGGGCGACGCAAACCCTGCGGATCTTCTGACAGATGTCAAAGACGGGCTCTATGCGGTCGGCTTCGGCGGGGGTCAGGTCGACATCACCAACGGAAAGTTCGTCTTCTCCTGCACTGAGGCGTATCGCGTCGAGAACGGCAAGGTTGGTGCGCCGGTGAAGGGGGCGACGCTGATTGGCGACGGCGCGACGGCGCTGCGCCAAATCCGCGCCATCGGCAACGACCTGAAGCTCGACCCGGGCGTCGGCACATGCGGCAAGAACGGCCAGTGGGTGCCCGTGGGCGTCGGCCAACCGAGCCTCCTGATCGGCGGGTTGACCGTCGGAGGATCTGCGGTCTGAGGGATCAAGTTTGCGGAAAATGCCGTCTATCGGGGCCGGGGGCATTCAGCGTTCCTTAACGTCACCGGCAGACACCGCTTGCCATGTCCGAGCGCTCTGACCCGCTGCTTCCCGCCGCTGCCCTGCCGCGATCCGAACAGGATGTGATTGATTGGCTCCGTCTGGCCCGCTCGCGAAGGGTCGGACCGGCGACCTTTATCAGGCTGCTGCGGACCCATGGAAGCGCCGCTGAGGCCCTTGCCGCTTTGCCGGGCGTCGCCGCGAGCGCTGGCGTCAAAGACTACGCTGCCTGCCCGCCCGCCACCGCCCGGCATGAGATCGATGCCGGCCACCGGATCGGTGCGCGGTTGGTCTGTCTCGGGACCGAGGCCTATCCGCCGCGCCTTGCGGAGATCGCGGATGCGCCCCCCTGCCTTTGGGTCCGCGGCCAAGGCGCGCGGATCATGGAGGGTGGGGTTGCGCTGGTCGGCGCACGCAACGCCTCTGCCCTAGGCATTCGAATGGCCGAGAGTTTGGCACGCGGCCTCGCCGCTGCGCCCCTGACAGTGATCTCAGGCCTAGCAAGAGGGATCGATGCCGCCGCCCACACCGCAAGCCTCGACGGCGGCACCGTTGCCGTTTTGGCCGGCGGCGTGGACGTGATCTACCCCCGTGAGCACGCAGATCTCGCAGCCAAGATACAGGAGCGGGGCGCGCTCGTGTCCGAAATGCCGATCGGGCTGGTGGCGCAGGCGCGCCATTTCCCGAGGCGGAACCGCATCATCTCGGGCCTCGCCGACGCCGTTGTCGTGGTTGAGGGGGCGACGCGCTCCGGTTCTCTGCTGACGGCCCGCAGCGCGCTCGACCAAGGGCGCGAAGTTTTGGCCGTGCCGGGCCACCCGTTCGACGCCCGCGCCGCAGGGTGCAACATGCTTATCCGGGACGGCGCGACGCTGGTGCGCTCCGCCGCAGACGTCATCGACGTGCTCGCCCCTACATCGGCTGCGCCATCCGAGGTCGAGGCGAGTCCCAGGCCCTCCGATGCCGGGGCTCAACCCACAGCGACCGCCGTTGATGCGGATGAACACGCGCGCCGCTCAACCCAGTCAGCACTCCTGACCCTGCTCGGCCCGAGCCCCGTCAGCGAAGATCTGCTGATTCGCCAGAGCGGTCTGCGAAGCGCCGAAGTGCTCGAGGCGCTGACCGACCTTGACCTCGACGGGCGCATTGCGCGCCATCCCGGGGGGTATGTCTCGCTCGCCGTGGCATAGCTTTCGCCACCAGTGCACTGAATGGCCGCCAGACAGGTGACGGCCTGCGGCCCATGGCGTAGTCGAGCCCCGAGGGAACGGAGCACCGATGCAGGGATACGGCCGACTGATGCTGGCACTTTTGGGCCTTGCTCTGGTTTGGACGGTTTTTCTGGTCACGTCCTACGACATTGCGTTCTGGTATGATGAAGTGTTCACGCTCGGGGCGGCCGGCGTGAACGGCACGCCTGACTGGGATGCGCTGCGCCGAGACGTGCATCCGCCCACGCACCCACTGATCATCCATCTGGCGGCGACCAGCGCGGACCTTCCGCTCGGTGCACTGCGCCTCACCAACCTACTCGCGCTGCTGCCGCTGTCGCTGGCGGGCTGGTTTGCAACCTCGGCGCTCGGGGCGAAACGCGCGGCGCTCGCCGCGCTTCTTATGCTGACCGGCGCCCTCTTCTTTCACCTGAGCCTGGAGCTCCGGGCCTACGGGCTGCTCCTCGCGGCGGCGGCCCTCGGGTCCGCTGCCCTCCTCGCCATCGAAGTTGAGGTCCCCGGCGCACGCGCGGCCCTCTTTGCGGCAAGCATACTCCTGACGACCCTTCACTTCTTCGGCGCAGCGCTCGGCGTCGCACTCCTTCTCACCCTCGCAGCGCATGACCCGCGGCGCGCTCTGGTGCCGGTCCTGCTGGCCATCTGCCTCGCCGCCGCAACCCTCCTCTGGGCCTTCGCAATCGGAGATGTGCGCGGCGCCCTCGGCGGCGCTCTTTGGATCCAGAACGGCCTCGAGCCTTGGCTTGGACTTGTTGCCGCTCAACCGCTCCTGACTTTGGCTTGGATGGGGCTGCTGATGGCGCCCCGGCGCGGTCTCGATCCGCCCACAGGCGCAGTGCCGCGCGCACTGATGACGCTAGCGCCCGGCGCAATGGTCATCGCCGTCGCGGCCGCCATCTCTCTGCACAGCCCTGTTATTTCGACAAAGAATCTGACCGTCGTGATCCCGGGCCTCGCGCTCGCAGCCGCGCTGCTGACACCCGCCGCCATCCTCACAAGGCTCGACCGCAGCCTGTTGACGCCAGCGGTGGTCACTGCCGTGGCATCCGCCCATGCCGTCAGTGCGTCCAACTCCTTTCAGTACATTGAGTGGGCGGTTGAAACCGCAACACCGGCTCCGTGCGTTGGCCTGCCGCTCTACACGATCGATCCCGACATCGTCGACAGATATGCCCAACAGGTCTTTTTGGGCGAGATCCTGCGTCCGCCCACGCAACTGCGCACCCTGTCGGAGACGTCGGATCTGTCGCCCTATAGAGGCGCCTGCGACATCGTGGCGGCCGACTTTCACGAGGACGGTCCGGCAAGCGATGTGGTCCGCCTCTTTGCCGCACGGGGCCTCTCTGTCCGGATCGAGCAAGCGCCCGACCCGCGTGCGGAGACGACCGATCAGATGCGGATGGGCTTCGTCGTTCGCGTCCTGTCGGATGACCGAGCACCGGTCAATTCGCCCTCTCCGCCTTGACACACTGCACAACGAGCCCCACGTTCCGCGATCGTTGGAGCACCCCGCAATTCCGGAGTGAGCATGCCCGTCGTCGTTGTCGAGAGCCCCGCTAAGGCCAAGACGATCAACAAGTACCTGGGGTCGGATTACACCGTTCTCGCGTCCTACGGTCATGTCCGGGATCTGCCGCCGAAGGACGGCTCGGTCGACACCGAGAACGGGTTTGACATGAAGTGGGAGGTGGCGAGCGCCTCCCAGAAGCATGTGCGCGCCATCGCCGACGCTTTGAAAGACGATGACCGCCTGATCCTCGCCACCGACCCGGATCGCGAGGGAGAGGCGATCTCCTGGCATCTCCTCGAGGCGCTGACCAAGCGGCGGGCCGTCAAAAAGTCCACCGAGGTTGAGCGGGTGGTGTTCAACGCGATCACCAAATCCGCGGTGACCGAGGCGATGAAAGCCCCGCGCGACATCGATATGGAGCTGGTCGAGGCCTATCTCGCGCGGCGCGCCCTCGACTACCTGGTTGGCTTCAATTTGTCGCCGGTCCTTTGGCGGAAGCTCCCGGGCGCGAAATCTGCTGGGCGGGTCCAGTCCGTCGCGCTCCGTCTCATCGTTGAGCGCGAGATGGAGATCGAGGCCTTCGATCCGCGGGAGTACTGGAACGTGCGCGCGCGCCTCGGGGCGGGTGCGGAGAGCTATGAGGCGCGCCTGATCACGCATGAGGGCCGCAAGCTTAACCGCTTCGATCTTGGCACCCAGGCGGCGGCGGATGCCGCCGTGCGCGCCGTCGCTGCGGCAGACCTCCGCGTCACGTCAGTCGAGGCGAAACCGTCCAGCAGAAACCCGGCCGCGCCGTTCATGACCTCTACTTTGCAACAGGAGGCCTCCCGCAAGTTCGGCTTCGGCGCACGGCAGACGATGTCCACGGCTCAGCGCCTCTACGAGGCGGGCTACATCACATACATGCGGACCGACGGCATCGACATGGCACCCGAGGCAGTGATGGCAGCGCGCGACGCCATCGGCTCGCGCTTCGGCGTGGACTACGTTCCGTCTTCGCCGCGCATGTACAAGAACAAGGCGAAGAACGCTCAAGAGGCGCACGAGTGCGTCCGCCCCACCGACATGGGCGTCGGGCCCGAGAAGGTCCAAAGGCTGGAGCCCGATCAACGCCGGCTCTATGAGCTGATCTGGAAGCGGACGCTCGCCAGCCAAATGGCGGCTGCACGGCTCGAGCGGACGACGGTCGAGATCGCGACGGCCGATGGCAAGACCGGTCTTCGGGCGACCGGTCAGGTGGTGCTCTTCGATGGGTTTTTGCGGATCTACGAGGAGGGCCGCGACGACCAGGCCGAGGATGACGACCGCCGCCTGCCGAAGATTTCGGTTGGCGATGCTGCGCCGCTCGTCCCGGGCGCGCTCTATGCTGACTACGTGAAGCTCACCGCAAAAAAGGACGAGGACAGCCCTGTGGTCGAGCCCGACCTGGCAGAGGCCGCAGCCCCGCGCACCGCCGAGAACGCCATCCTCGCCGGCCAAGGCGCCGTTCTCGGCCAGCAGAGCTTCACTCAGCCGCCCCCCCGCTACACCGAGGCCACGCTCGTGAAGCGGATGGAGGAGCTTGGCATCGGCAGACCGTCCACATACGCATCGATCGTCTCCGTCATCCAGGAGCGCGACTATGTCCGGAAGGAGCAGAACCGCCTGATCCCCGAGGACAAGGGCCGGCTGGTGACCGCCTTTCTCGAGAACTATTTCGAACGCTATGTGGGATACGACTTCACGGCCGAGCTTGAGGAAGATCTGGACCGGATCACACGGGGCGACATCGAATGGAAAGGTGTTCTGTCGCGGTTCTGGACCGATTTCCGCTCGGATCTCGACGAGACCGCGGATCTCCGGATCTCCGAAGTGCTCGAAAAGATCAATGAGGTCCTCGCGCACCACATCTTTCCCGACCCAGGCGACGGATTGGATCCGCGGCTCTGCCGGAGTTGTGGGGTCGGCCGCCTCAGCC
>JBCCWM010000139.1:0-10624 GCA_039193505.1 Pseudomonadota bacterium
AGGCTCGACGCCAGCTTGGCCCTATTGCCAACGGCTGACGCCGCAGAAACGGCTGTGGCCGCAACCGCTGGGAAGACCCTCCCGGTGGTTCTCTCAAAACACAGACAGCGTTGCGGAAGGTCGCCGCAGATCCCGCAATCTGGCTGGGGCTAGGCGGCGGCCGCGCCAGACGGAGCCGGTGAGGAGAGCAGCGCCTCGTGCGCTGCGTCGGTCCGCTCTTCGGGCAACGGCCAGATCGGCCGGGCCCGCGCCGCCCACGAGCGATCCTTCCTGGCCGACATGCTCGCCCCACGCCGCTGCTGTCGCCAAAGTCCCGGATCAGGCCTCTCGCCGGCAGCCGTGGCGCGTCTTTGATCCTTCTCATCGGCCCCTTCGCCCGTGGGCCCTGCCGCCCTGTCAGCGGGCGAAGTTCACCTGCTTTCGCGACTGCGCAGCAGCCCGATCCTGTCCTCCCGGAGCGTGTCGGCACGAGATCGGAACGGCTGTCCCCGCCACGCCGGAACCCTTCGCCGCATCAACCAGGTCCCTGTAGAGCCGCTGATCCGCGACATCGACCCTCCTCCACCCTGCTTCGCTTACCCTGCGCAACCGGTTCCCGAAACATCCTTGCCTGCGGGCGGATCAACACAATTGTGGGCGCATGTCAGATCGTTGACCGATTCCGCGGGGCCGGCGGCGGCCACACTGGGCCTGCTACCGTAGAGCGAAGCGGCTTGCGCCCCAACCGGCAGCCCGTCGTCGACCGGCGTCATCGTGTTAACGGCGGGAAAAGAGGGCTCATTCTCAGCGGGTGGAGACCAAGTCTCTCATGGCTGATGTCGATCCTGTGCAGCCGATCGAGCGATCGGCTGGCGAGCACGTCACGTGCCGTGGGTGTCGCGGTAGATCGACAAGGAGACGACGGCCTGGAGTTTCTCGTCAAAACCGGTCCGCGCAAAGGTGCGCAGGTCGCCGAAGGGCATTGGCTTTGCGAAGAAGTACCCTTGGAACGCGTCACATCCCAGTTCGCGCAGAATGCTCGCATGCGTGGCGGTCTCGATGCCCTCGGCGATCACTCCGATGCCAAGGGCGCGGCCCATCTCAATCATACTTCGGACAAGGCTTCGCGCGGTTTGGCTTTGATCGACCGGCGCGACGAGCTCGCGATCCAACTTCATGATGTCGGGGTTGAGGCGCTGTAGGGAGATCACGGAGGCATGCCCGGAGCCGAAATCATCCAGCTCGATGCCGAAAGACTGCGCGCGCAACTCGTCGACGCGCTGCTGGAACCCGTTGCTTTGATCCTCGATCAGCACACTCTCCAAAACCTCAAGAGCCACTTTGGTCGCACCGATGTCCTTCGATCGAACCACGCGCTCGAGATCCGGGTTCATCAGCTGGGCGAGCCCCGCGTTGAAGGCGATCTTCGGGATGAAGAGACCCTCGGCGTTCAACCTAGCGACACACTCCAGCCCATATCGAAACACTTGGCGATCGATCTCAGGGACGAGCTTCAGTTCGTCGGCAATTGGCAAGAACTCGGCGGGGGCCAGAAGGCCACGTTCGGGGTGATCCCATCGCGCGAGCGCCTCGACGCCGACCAGGAGCTCACCCTCGGCACTGAACTGCGGCTGGAAGTAGGCGCGGAACTCCTCTCGCTCAATCGCCAGCTCGATTTCCGTCGCGATGCGGCGTTTTGCGAGGGCTGCGCTGTGGATGTCCGGTGTGTAGACCGTCGTCGTGTTGCGGCCCTGCGCCTTGGCCACGTAGAGGGCGGCGTCCGCGCTCTTGAGAAGCTGATCGTTTCCGATCACGCCGTCTTCGGCAGACGCGACGCCGAAGCTCGCCCCGATGCGGCAGGTCTGACCTTCGAAAACGATGTCCTTGCGGATCTCTTTCCGGACCCGCTCCGTGACCGCGACCGCTTGCTCTTGGGTTGTTCCGGCGGCCAACAGAATGACAAACTCATCGCCGCCGACGCGCGCGGGCGTGTCAGAGGCCCGGACATGGCGGCGCAATATCTCGGCGACACGACAGAGGACATGGTCGCCCGCCGCGTGGCCCAGCGTGTCGTTCACGTTCTTGAAGTGATCGAGGTCAATCCGAACGATTGTGCGCGGGTTTCGATCCTTTTTGACATCGGCCTCGAGCACGTCGTCAATGAAGCGCCGATTTGGCAGATCCGTCAGCGGGTCGTGGAGCGCCTGATGGGCGATCTGCTGGTTGGCAGTCTCAAGCGCCTGTCTCTGCTCTCGTTCTTTGGTGATGTCGCTCGAAACCGCCACAAACCCGGACACGCCACCAGCCTCGGTGTGTATGGGTGCGATCGAGAGATTGATCCAGTACGCCACACCCTCCCTGGTGAAGTTCAGAATGTCCGTCCGGATGGATCTCTTGGCCGCAAGGGCGGCGCGGATCGCAAGCCTGGTGGACGGGTCAGTCGCCGGCCCTTGAAGGAACTCACCCGGACGCCATCCCACGACCTCCGCGGCATCATAGCCCGTCAGCGTTTCGAAGGCCGGGTTGGCCCATGTGATGTGGCCCCGCGCATCCGTCACCACGATACAGTCATTCGCCCGCTCGGCGATCATTGCAAGCTCGCTGAGCTCCCGCGTCTGTCGCGCTTGGGTGCGGAGCGCTTTGGATAGCTCCCGCGCAATCAGCAAGAAGACGACCGAGAGACCGAACGCCGCCACCACTGTTCCGGTCCGGACAACGGCATTCACTTTATCTTCGATCCGGCTGACATAGGGGTGAAACGAAAGGCTGTCTTCCAGGATCGCCTGCGCATGATCGCGGAGCCGGAGGCCCAAGGCAAAGCTCGATCTGCGTTGGCCGTCCTCCACGGAAGAGGCTTCGATGTCATCGAGGATGCGGAAGGCTCCGCCGTGCAGCTCGATGTCCTGACGACACACGTCGAGGGCGCGACCGGCCCCGATCAGCACGAAGACCCGTTGCTCGATGTCCGAGAGCACGTCGAGGCACCACTCGGCCTGCCTTTGAGTGATCCGAAGGTGGGCCCGGACCCTGTCGATCTCACTCGGGCGCAGGTTGGTCGGCGCGACGTCGAGAAGCCGAAGGACTTTGTGGATCTCAGAAAGGTGAACAAAGTTCCGCTCTCGGTACTCGCCCGCGAGGCTCAGATATCTGTAGCCCACAAACGAGGTTGTGGTGGACACCGCAAGAAGCAGAGCAAATCCACAAAGAACATATCTCAAATGCATCGAGACGCTCCAAAAACACCCATAGGGTAGTCGTGGAGTTATTAGAATTTAGTGCATGGTGATTTTTCTTGGCTCATCCAACGTGGATGAGAGATTGTACGCTTTTGAGTTTTACATACCGGAAAGGCCCGATGGCTCTGCCTTGGCTGGGTTGTGAGGCGCGCCTCGCCACAGTCGCGTCAGTCACGGCGAAAATCCGGTGACGCCCATCGGCAGCAACAGGGCAAAGGCCGGCAGGCTGATTAGAATGAGCAGGCGGACGATGTCGGCCATCCAGAAGGGCGTGACGCCCCGAAAGATCGTTCCCGTCGAGACGTCATCCACGACCGAGCGGAGAACGAAAACATTAAGCCCGATCGGCGGTGTGATCAGCGAGATTTCTGTCACGACCACGACGATGATCCCAAACCAAATCAGCGCCATCTCACCGCTGACATCGCCCTCGAAAAACCCGAGAGAGGCGATGAGAGGCGCGAAGACCGGCACAGTCAGGGTGATCATCGAGAGGCTCTCGAAGACCGCGCCGAGGATCAGATAGATCAGCATCATGATCGCGAGAACGGTGAAGGGCTCAAAGCCTCCGACCTGAACGAGCGCCAACAGATCCTCGGGCAGCCCGGCGCGGGAGATCAGGCGGTTGAAGATGTCCGCGCCGATCAGCAGCACAAAGAGGCCGACAGTGGTCTTCACGGTCTGTGAGAGGGCGGCGACAAGACCGGCCCAGCTGAACCGCCCGATCGCGATGGAAATCAGGATTGCACCGAACGCGCCAACGCCTGCAGCCTCATCCGCTGTGAAGATCTGGCCGTAAATGCCACCGATGATGATGAGAAAGAGAACAAGGATCGGAATGACGCGCAGAATGCTCTGGCGCGCCTCGCCGGCCGACATCCGCGCCCCTGCAGGGCCCGCCTCGGGCGTGCGCCAGACCACGAAGGCCACCGCACAGAGGTAGAGAAGAATGCCGAGGAGACCCGGAAGAATGCCGGCAAGAAAGAGCTTGCCGATCGATTGGCCGGTCAGAAAGCCGTAGATGATCAGAATGATGCTCGGCGGGATCAGGATGCCAAGCGTTCCGCCCGCCGCGACCGACGCGGTCGAGAGGGTGTCGTGGTAGCCATATTTGCGCATCGATGGCAGGGCGACTTGAGCCATGGTGGCGGCCGTCGCAAGCGACGAGCCCGAGACGGCCGAGAACCCGCCACAGGCCAGGATGGTCGACATCGCCAATCCGCCCGGCAGACGCCCGACCGCTGCGTAGGCCGCCCGGTAGAGATCGTGTGCCATGCCGCTCTGGGCGATCAACATGCCCATCAAGATGAAGAGCGGGATCACCGAGAGCGCGTCGTTCTGAGTCACGTCGAGGATGGAATCGGCTGCGGGGCCAAGCCCCGCGGACCAGCGCCCATCGCGAAGATAGACAAACCCGATCGCCCCCACGCCGCCCATCGCGATGCCGATCGGCACCCGGACCAACACCAGCGCAATCACAATGGCAAACGCGATCAGCGACACGATCATGTGCGTCTGGACCTCAGGACATCACCCACGGCGCGAAGTCCGACAAGCGCGCCGGTCAGCAGCACGATGGCCGCAATGAAGTAGACCAACGGGTACTTCGGCAGAAACAGAAGCTCGCTCGTGGTCCCGCGGCTGAGGAATTTCTCCGCCCGAAGGAGGAGCCAGTACCCCATCGTCAGCAGAACAACGGAGGTCAGACAGCCGATCAGCCTGTCGCGCCAGGCGGCCATGCCGGGAGAGAACGCGCTGTCCAGCAGGTCGACCTCGATCTGCTCCCCCCGCAATGTGACCACCGGAAAGGCCAAAAAGATCGAACAGGCGAGGAGGATCTGCGCGATGTCCTGTCGCCCAAAGATCGGCGCGTTGAAGAGGTAGCGCCCGACGACCTCCGCCACTGTCAGAGCCATCAACGCCACCAGACAGGCCGCGCTGAGGACCAGCGACACTCGGGCGAGCCATCGGCCCGCCCGGAGCAGACGTTCGGCCATCGGCTACTGGCTGCTGTAGTCGGCCATCGTCGACCGAATGATGGCAAGCGCTGCAGCGGCATCGACCCCCTTGGCGCTGACCTCGGCAAGCACGTCCTCTTGGATCTGTGGGACGAGAGCATCGAACTTGGCCGACGCCTCCCCGGTCAAATCAATGACTTGCCCTGTGCTCTGTTGCGCCTCGATGCCCCGCAGGTTGCCCTCATCCCAGGCACGGCCCGCAAAGGCCGAGAAGTCCTCGCCCAGGACGGCCTGAATGGCGGCAGCATCGTCTGCGCCGACGCTGTCGAGAAAGTCCTCGCTCATAATGATCGAGAAGGACCCGCGGTAGAAGCCGCCCGACACGCGGTAGGTGTAGGGCAGCACTTCGGTCAGACGCAGGATCGAGATCGTGTCGCCGGGAAAGAACGTGCCGTCGGCGACGCCATTGGCCACCGTCTCGTAGACTTTCGGCGCGGCAACCTGGACGCCGGCCATATCGAGGCCCGCCAGCACGTCCCCCATCACGCCCCCGCCCGAGCGGATCTTCAGGCCGGCCACGTCATCGAGGGACGTGATCTCCCGCGCAAGGTGCAGCATTCCGGGCGCGTGGACCATCATGGCGACCGGCACGACGCCCTCATGCTCTCCCGCTTCGCCCAGGATTTCCTGGTGCGCCCGCCAATGCGCGGCGGAGGCGGCCGCGCTGTCGCCCTCAAGTCCCGGGATCTCAATCAGCTTGGTGGTGACGAAACGGCCGGGGTTGTAGCCATGGAAGATCCAGCCGGCATCGGCGCCACCGTCTTCGATCAAGTCGGCCTGAGACGGGGGCGAGGCCAGTTGGTACTCGATCTTCCCGGTCACCCGCCCCTCGGTTGCAGCCTCGATGCGGCTGATGAACTCGGGCCAGACGATCTCATTCATGACATGGCTCGGCGGCAGCCAGGACGACACCACCATCTCCCGTTCGGCGAGGGCCGGGGTCGCGCTGGCCAGCATGGCGGCGACGGCGACCGACAAAGTTCTGAGTTTCATGTATCCTCCCGTTTGCTGCGTTTGGTTTTCTATGAACCTTGCATAGACCGACCGTTCGGTCAATATTTCAACCATCCCCTTCACCGGCCTCGGCAACGCCGAAGAGCGTCAGATCCGCGACCGTTGCGGCGTAGGCAATCCGAGCCCGCTCATCCGCTTTGGGATGCCACATGTAAAACCAGTTTAGCATGCCAAAGACCGACATGGTCACGTCGCGGCAGCGTTGCTTGTCCTGGCCGAGCGTGCGCGGCGCGCAGCCGCGCAGGACACTCGCCACGAGCGCGACAAGATCTCGCTGATAGTCCTTCAGGATATCCTGCTTCTCACGGGCCAGAAGCGGCAGGCCCTCGCCCTGGATCTTGTGCTCGTTGTCCATGCCGTCATAGGCGAGCAGAAAGGCGCGCGTGATTGCATGGAGCTGTGCCTGCGGTGTCAGCCCGGTCCGATCGACACTGCGCACGAGGTCGCGCAATTCGGACAGGTAGCTGTCCAGGATGTCGAAGACAATGTCGTCCTTGCCCGAATAATAGTGGTAAATGTTGGCCTTGGAGATGCCACAGGCGCGCGCGACCTCGTTCATCGAGGCCCGCGCAATCCCCTCGCGGGCGAAGACTTCGGCGGCGACGGTCAGGATGTGGCGCCGTTTGTCATCATGGTCCTTGGCAATCGTCCGAACCAAACCCGTTACTCCTTTGACCGGTGGTCGACGACGCGCCGCGCTTTGCCTTGGCTCCGCTCAACGCTGCCTGGGAGGCCCACGGTCACCTCAGTCGAAACGCCAACGATGTCTTTGATTTTCTTCGACAGGAGAGTGGCGGCGCCCGTCCGGTCATCCTCGGAGGCAGCGGTCTCCGTCGCTTCTGCCCGCACGACCATCGCGTCCATCCGACCGTCCCGCGTCAGCTCGATCTGGAAGTGCGGCGCAAGGCCCGGGATTGCCAGGACCTGCTCCTCGACCTGTGTCGGGAAGACATTCACGCCGCGCAGGATGATCATGTCGTCCGACCGACCGGTGATCTTTTCCATCCGCCGCATGGTCCGCGCCGTGCCGGGGAGGAGCCGGGTCAGATCGCGCGTCCGGTATCGGATCATCGGCAACCCTTCTTTGGTGAGCGTCGTGAAGACGAGCTCTCCCATCTCGCCATTGGGCAGGACGGCGCCGGTCTCCGGGTCGATGATCTCGGGATAGAAATGATCCTCCCAGATGTGGAGGCCGTCTTTGGTCTCCACGCACTCATTGGCGACCCCCGGCCCGAGGATTTCCGAGAGGCCGTAGATGTCGACGGCGTGCATATCAAACGCCGCCTCCACCTCGGCGCGCATCGCGTTGGTCCAGGGTTCGGCGCCGAAGATCCCGACGTCGAGCGGACAGTCGCTCGGGTCGATCCCGGACCGCTGGTATTGCTCGAGAATGTTGAGCATGTAGGAGGGCGTCACCATGATCGTGGTGGGCCTGAAATCCTCGATCAATGTGACCTGCCGCTCCGTCATGCCGCCCGAGACCGGCACAACGGTGCATCCGAGCCGCTCCGCCCCGTAATGCGCGCCAAGCCCCCCCGTGAAGAGGCCATACCCATAGGCGATGTGGACGATGTCCCCCGGTCGCGTGCCGCTTGCGCGCATCGAGCGCGCGGCCATCTCGGCCCACATCTCTATGTCGCCGCGGGTGTAGCCCACCACAGTCGGCTTGCCCGTTGTGCCTGAGGAGGCGTGGATCCGCAGGATCCTCTCCCGCGGGACGGCGAAAAGGCCGAACGGATAGGTGTCTCGGAGATCCGACTTCGTTGTGAACGGAAACTTCGCCAGATCGGAGAGCTCAGTGAGATCGTCGGGGTGCACGCCGGCCGCCTCAAAGCGCGCCCGGGTCATTGCGACGTTGTCGTAGGCGTGGCGGAGCGACCAACGCAAGCGCTCAAGCTGCAGCCCCCGGATCTCATCGACCGAGGCCGTCTCGATCGGATCCAGGCTGTCAGGGCTTGGGGTCAGGTCTCTCATGTCATCCTCCGGCATGTTCCTCAAAGAGGGTGCCCCGGACAGTGCGCGAGCACCCTCTGAACTCGGCGATTGTTGTACCGTCTTGGTTTTGGACTGTGACGTCGTAGATCCCGCTCCGCCCGTCGAGGCTCACCTCGCGCGCCTTCGCGGTCAGCCGATCGCCGAGCCGCGCGGGCGCCACATAGGTGATCGTGTTGTGCTGGGCGACCGTCCATTGGTTTCGGCTGTTGCAGGCAAAGGCAAACGCGCTGTCGGCGAGCGCAAACGTGATGCCGCCATGGCAAATGCCGAGCCCGTTGGTGTGGTGCGCCTCGACTGTGAGCGAGAGCGTCGCCGTCCCCTCGTCGACATGGTCCATCTCCATGCCGAGCCAGGGGCTTGCCCGGTCGCTGGCCCACATAACCTCCGCCGATCGCTCCGCGCGTGCTGACGGGGTCATGTCACCGGCCCTCAAAGACCGGGGCGCGCTTGGCGAGGAAGGCCGCAACACCCTCCGCATAGTCCGCCGTCTCGCCGCAGGTTTTCTGCACGCGCGCCTCGATTTCCAATTGCGCGTCGAGGGTGTTGGTCGCGGCGGCGTCAATGGCCTTCTTCGTCTGCGCCAGGGCAACGGTTGGCGCCACCGAAAGCTCCGCCGCCAAGGCGCGGGCCTCAGGCATCAGCTCGGCCGCGGGCACCGACGCCCAGATCAGGCCCCAGTCCGCGGCCTCCGGCGCCGCAAGCGGTGCGCCGGTCATCGCCAGCGCGCGCGCCCGCGCCGGACCCAGAAGGTGGGTCAGGCTCCACGTGCCGCCGCAATCGGGAATGAGACCGACGCGCGCGAAGGACTGTATGAACTGCGCCGTATCCGCTGCCAGAACGATGTCGCAGGCCAGTGCGAGGTTCGCCCCTGCCCCGGCCGCCACACCGTTGACCGCGCAAATCACCGGAAGCTCAGCCGTCCGGATCAAGCGCACCAGCGGGTTGTACCGGGTGGCCAGCGTCAGCCCAAGATCGGGCGGGCCCTGCATCTTCGCCGGATCCCGGTCACCGAGGTCCTGGCCCGCGCAAAACCCGCGACCCGCGCCCGTTATGAGGATCGCCCGCTTCTCGCCGATTGCGGCCTCGAGCACGTCCCGAAGTGCGACATGCATCTCATCATTGAAGCTGTTCAGCTTGTCAGGACGATTGAGCGTGACCTCCACCCAAGTGCCGTGGTCGTCGCACAAAACCGTCTCCGACACGGAACTCTCCCTTGCAAACGGCCTCCGCTCAGCCTATCAATTTCATAAACCGACCGGTTGGTCAATATACGAAGGGAAGGCGATGCCTGAGGTCGTCGCAACAGAGCTCGCGGATGGCATTGCTTGGGTGACGATAGACAATCCGCCGGTCAACGCGACCTCCGCTGCCGTTCGGGCGGGCCTTCTCGACGCGTTGGACAAGGTCCAGGGCTGTGAGCTTGCCGTGCTCCGCGCCACCGGCAAAACCTTTGTGGCGGGTGGCGATGTATCCGAGTTCGATGCCCCGCCCGCCCCACCGCACCTGCCCGATGTTGTCGATGCGATTGAGCGGAGTGGAACGCCCGTTCTGGCGTTCCTGCATGGGACAGTGCTCGGCGGCGGGTTCGAGCTTGCCATGGCCGCCGCTTTCCGCGTGGCGCGGCCCGGCACGCGATTTGGCCTGCCAGAGGTCAATCTGGGCCTGATCCCCGGTGCCGGCGGCACTCAGCGCGCGCCGCGCTTGCTCGGCTGGGACCTGGCCGTTGAGATGGCCTGCCACGGACAGCTGAAGCCGGCAGAGGCACTGCTGGCGGTCGGTGCCATCGACGCGGTGGCCAGCACGCCGGAAGAGGCCGTCGCCGCGGTCCGAGGGCGCCGGCCCTCAAGAGTGTCAGAGCGCAGCGTGACACCCTTGGTGCCCGCGGCCGAACGCGCGTTTCACACGCGTGTGGCCGACGCCGCCAAAGGCCGCCAAGCACCGCTCCATGCCCTCACCGCGATGACGTGGGCGGTGGAGCCCTACGGTGCCGCGCAACCCCGGGAACGGGCGCTCCATCTCGAGCTTCGCCAATCAGCGGAGAGCGTTGCGCTCCGCCATGTGTTCTTTGCGGAGCGGGCTGTTGCAAAGCCTGCAGTGCTCCGCGATGCGTCCCCTCGGCCCATTGAGCGGATTGCAGTCATCGGCGGCGGGCATATGGGAAGCTCGATTGCGGCGACTTGTCTCCTCGCCGGTGCCCGGGTCGCCCTCATTGAGCGCGACGCAGAGGCGGCATCCGTGGCAGCGCATGCAGTCGCCCAGGTTCTGGACGGGGCGGTCACGCGCGGCAAACTCACCGCGGATGAGCGTGTCACGCGGCTGAACGCGCTGAGCGCCAGCGCCGATCTCGACAGCGCGACGGGGGCAGATCTTGCCATTGAGGCC